>NZ_NQYG01000007.1:48935-68013 GCF_002878485.1 Pseudomonas sp. AD21 | reverse complement strand
GCCTTCGCGAGCAAGCCCGCTCCCACAGAGGCAACTGCGTTTCTCCAAATCACTGCGCTGTATCAAGCAAACGATAATTCCTCTTATTCAAACTCCCTCGCCCTGTTAGACTTTGCGCCTTTGTTTTCGCCCGTCTGCAGGATGTCTGATGCCCTCGCTGCCTCTTCGCTTGTCCGCACTGTTTCTGGCCCTGGGCCTGAGTGCCTGCGATGACGCCCCGCGTTTTACCAAGGCCGAGCCGGGTGAAGCGCGTTCGGGCGGTGCGGCGACCGTGCGCAAGACCGATCAGAACGCGTTCTCCCTGCCCTCGGCCAACCTGCCGCCGTCGCGCCGGGTCGATTTCAGTGTCGGCAACAGTTTCTTCCGCAGCCCGTGGGTGATCGCCCCGTCGACCACCACCGCCCGCGATGGCCTCGGCCCGCTGTTCAATACCAATGCCTGCCAGGGCTGCCATATCAAGGACGGCCGTGGCCATCCGCCACCGCCCGACGCGCCCAACGCCGTGTCGATGCTGGTCAGACTCTCGATCCCTGACACCCCGGAATTAGCCAAACTCATCGAGCAGGTCGGCGTGGTGCCTGAGCCGGTCTACGGCGGGCAGTTCCAGGACATGGCCGTGCCCGGCGTTACACCGGAAGGCAAAGTGCGTGTCGAATACACGCCAGTACCTATCCGTTTCAAGGACGGCACTGAAGTGGAACTGCGTAAACCGGTTCTGCAATTCAGCCAACTGGGCTACGGGCCGATGCACCCGGACACGCGTTTCTCGGCCCGCGTCGCGCCGCCGATGATCGGCCTCGGCCTGCTCGAAGCGATCCCGGAGGAAGCGATTCTTGCCAACGCCGCCGCGCAAGCTCAGAACAACAAGGGCATCAACGGGCGCCCGAATCAGGTATGGGATGACGCGCAGCAGAAGACCGTCATGGGCCGTTTTGGCTGGAAAGCCGGGCAGCCGAACCTCAATCAGCAGAATGTTCACGCGTTTTCCGGTGATATGGGCCTCACCACCAGCCTGAGACCGTTCGATGACTGCACCGACGCGCAAACCGCCTGCAAACAGGCGCCGAACGGCAATGGTCCGGACGGCGAGCCGGAAGTCAGCGACAACATCCTGCGCCTGGTGCTGTTCTACACCCGCAACCTCGCCGTGCCTGCACGCCGTGGTGTTAACGATGCAGACGTCATCGCCGGAAAGAATCTGTTTTTCCAGGCCGGCTGCGATTCGTGCCATACCCCGAAATACACCACCGTCGCCAACGCGGCCGAACCTGAACTGGCCAATCAAGTGATTCGCCCGTACAGCGATCTGCTGCTGCATGACATGGGCGACGGCCTGGCCGACAACCGCACTGAATTCCAGGCCTCCGGCCGCGACTGGCGCCCCCCGCCGTTGTGGGGGATCGGCCTGACGCAGGCGGTCAGTGGCCACACTCAGTTTTTGCATGACGGCCGCGCCCGCAATCTGCTCGAAGCCGTGCTCTGGCATGGCGGCGAAGCACAGAAGGCGCAGCAACAGGTTTTGTCTTTCAACGCCGAACAGCGTGCCGCGCTGCTGGCGTTTTTGAACTCACTTTAAACACTAATAAAGAATCGGGAGCCCGACATGTTCCGTCCCAAGCTACTGTTCACCAGCCTCGCCGCATTGGCACTCGGCGCGTGCTCGCCACAAGATCCGCAAGCGGTCACCTCGGCGGCCATCGCCAAATCGGTGATCCTGCCGACCTACACCCGTTGGGTCGAGGCCGACAAGCAACTGGCCGTCAGCGCCCTCGCCTACTGCCAGGGCAAGGAAACCCTGGAAACCGCCCGCGCCGACTTCCTGCATGCGCAGAAAGCCTGGGCCGAGCTGCAACCGTTGTTGATCGGGCCATTGGCCGAGGGCAACCGTTCGTGGCAGGTGCAGTTCTGGCCGGACAAGAAAAACCTCGTCGGCCGTCAGGTCGAACAACTGGTCGTTGCCCAGCCGCAGATCGATGCCGCGGCCCTGGCCAAGTCGAGCGTGGTGGTACAAGGCCTGTCGGCTTACGAATACATCCTGTTCGATGCCAAGCCTGACGTCGCCAACGACGAACAGAAAGCCAAATACTGCCCGCTGCTGATCGCCATCGGCGAACGTCAGAAGCAACTGGCTGAAGAGATTCTGCAAACCTGGAACAACACCGACGGCATGCTCGCGCAAATGAGCAAGTTCCCTAACCAGCGTTATGCCGACTCCCACGAAGCGATCGCCGACCTGCTGCGTGTGCAGGTCACCGCCCTCGACACCCTGAAGAAAAAACTCGGCACGCCGATGGGCCGCCAGAGCAAGGGTGTGCCGCAGCCGTTCCAGGCCGATGCATGGCGCAGCCAGTCGTCGCTGACATCAATGGAAGCCAGCCTCGCTGCGGCCAAAACCGTGTGGGAAGGCGTCGACAACAAAGGCCTGCGCGGTCTGTTGCCAAGCGATCAGAAACCACTGGCGGACAAGATCGACGCTGCGTACGCCGCCTCGCTCAAACTGTTCGGCAGCACCCAGCGCTCGCTGACCGAAATGCTCCAGGACGACGCCGGTCGCCAGCAGCTCAACGACCTCTACGACAGCCTCAACGTCGTCCATCGCCTGCACGAAGGCGAACTGGCCAAGGCGCTGGGCATTCAACTGGGCTTCAACGCCAACGACGGTGACTGATGAGGGCAAGTGCCATGCTGCGACGCCAGGCTCTGACTTTAGGTAGTGTGCTGCTGGGAGCAGTGACTCTGGGCGGCTGGACGCTGTTCAAGCGCAAGGATCAGAGCCCGTTGCTGCTCTCGGCGCGCGATGACACCGATGGCAAGCACTACGCTGTCGGTTATCGGCTGGACGGCAGCCGGGTGTTCGCCACCGAGGTCGGCCAGCGTTGTCACGACATCATCAACCACCCGACGCTGCCAATCGCGCTGTTCGTCGCCCGTCGCCCGGGCACCGAAAGCTACCTGATCGACCTGCGCGACGGGGCGTTGCTGCAAACCGTGACGTCGCAGCCGAACCGGCATTTCTACGGCCACGCGGTGGTACACAAGGACGGCGAATACCTGTACGCCACCGAGAACGACACCAGCGATCCGGGTCGCGGCCTGCTCGGGGTGTACAAGTTCGAAGGCGAGCGGCTGGTGTACAGCGGCGAGATCTCCACCCATGGCCTCGGTCCGCATCAGGTGTCGTGGATGCCCGATGGCGAAACCCTGGTGGTGGCCAACGGCGGAATTCGTACCGAGGCGGAAAGCCGTGTCGACATGAACCTCAACGCCATGGAACCGAGCCTGGTGCTGATGCAACGCGACGGCACCCTGCTGAGCAAGGAAACCCTCGCCCAGCAGATGAACAGTGTGCGCCACCTGGGGATCGCCAGCGACGGCACCATCGTCGCCGGCCAGCAATTCATGGGCGCCTCTCACGAGCGCTCCGAGCTGTTGGCAATCAAGCGTCCGGGTCAGCCGTTCGTGGCGTTCCCGGTGCCGGATCATCAGTTGCAGTCGATGGGGCATTACACCGCCAGCGTCGCCGTGCACAGCGAACTGCGCCTGGTGGCGTTGACCGCGCCACGCGGCAACCGGTTCTTTATCTGGGACCTGGACAGTGGCGAAGTGCGCCTCGACGCACCGCTGCCCGATTGCGCCGGCGTCGGTGCGGTGAAGGACGGATTTGTCGTGACCTCGGGTCAGGGTCGTTGCCGTTACTACGATTGCCGCCAGGATGAGCTGCTGGCCAAACCGCTGGATCTGCCGGCGGGGCTCTGGGATAACCATCTGCACTTGATCGCATAATCCACCTGTTCTGAGTACGACTCATAACCTGTGGCGAGGGGATTTATCCCCGATCGGCTGCGCAGCAGTCGCAAAACCATCGCACACGGTTCAATTGACAGACCGCGGTTTCAGGTTTTGGGGCGGCTGCGCCACCCATCGGGGATAAATCCCCTCACCACAGGTTCAGTGTTCAGACTTTTTCACTCCGTCCTCACCTGTAAAAACTCGCAGTTGGAATCCGCACCTGACTCGGAGTAATGTGCCCGACTGTCTCACCTGATTTATCCAAGGAACTGGAAATATGCTGCGTCGCCGCATGCTGATCATGTTGGGTGTTGTCTTGCTGGTCGTCCTGGTATTGGGCGGATACAAAGCCTTTTCGATCTACACCATGATCCAGGGCTTTGCCAAACCCAAACCGCCGATCAGTGTCGCCGTGGCCAGCGCCAGCGAACGGCCGTGGCAGATGCGCCTGCCGACCGTCGGCACGCTCAAGGCGCTGCAAGGCGTCGAGCTGAGCCTGGAAGTTGCCGGCACCGTCACTGAACTCAAATTCGAATCCGGACAGAAGGTCAAGGCCGGGCAACCGTTGCTGCAACTCGACAGCGCCGTCGAAACCGCCCTGCTGGAAACCGCCAAGGCCGACCTGGGCCTGGCGCAACTGGACTTCGGGCGTGGCAGCCAGTTGATCGACAGCCGCGCCATCTCCAAAGGTGAATACGACCGGCTCTCGGCAGTGCTGCAAAAGGAGCGGGCCACGGTCAATCAGCTCAATGCAGCGCTGGCGAAAAAGCGCATCGTCGCGCCGTTCAGCGGCACCATCGGCATTCGCCAGGTCGACGTCGGCGACTACCTCGCCAGCGGCACCAAAATCGCCACCCTGCAGGATCTGAGCAGCCTCTACGCCGACTTCTACGTGCCGGAGCAGTCGATACCGAAACTGGCGATCGGCCAACCAGTGCAGATCGGCGTCGCGGCCTATCCCGGGCAGAACTTCCCCGGCGCCATCAGCGCGATCAACCCGATTGTCGAGAGCACCACGCGCAACATTCTGGTCCGCGCGACCCTGGCCAACCCAGACGGCAGGTTGTTGCCGGGCATGTTCGCCAGCCTTGAGGTGTTGCTGCCCGACCCGCAGAAACACATCGTAGTACCGGAAAGCGCGATCACTTACACCCTCTACGGCAACTCGCTGTACGTGGTCGGGCAAAAGAAGGCCGAGGACGGCAGCGTCGAAAAAGACGACAAGGGCCAACCCGTGCTGATCGCCGAACGGCGCTTCATCGAGACCGGCGAACGCCGCGATGGTCTGGTGATGATCAACAAGGGCGTGCACAACGGTGAACAAGTGGTGACCGCCGGCCAGATCAAACTGGACAACGGCGCACACATCGCCATCAGCGACGACAAGACCCTCGGCGAGCAGAACAGTCCGCCTCGCGCCGACTGATCAAGGAATCCCCATGGCTTTTACCGATCCGTTCATCCGCCGCCCGGTGCTCGCCACCGTGGTCAGCCTGCTGATTGTGCTGCTGGGTTTCCAGGCCTGGAGCAAGCTGCCGCTGCGCCAATACCCGCAAATGGAAAACGCCCTGATCACGGTGACCACTGCCTACCCCGGGGCCAACGCCGAGACCATTCAGGGCTACATCACCCAGCCGATGCAGCAGAGCCTGGCGAGCGCCGAAGGCATCGACTACATGACCTCGGTCAGCCGCCAGAACTTCTCGGTGATCTCGATCTACGCGCGTATCGGCTCCAACACCGACCGCCTGTTCACCGAACTGCTGGCCAAGGCCAACGAGGTGAAAAACAAGCTGCCGCAGGACGCCGAAGACCCGGTGCTGAGCAAGGAATCGGCCGACGCCTCGGCCCTCATGTACATCAGCTTCTTCAGCAAGGATTTGAGCAACCCGCAGATCACCGACTACCTGTCGCGGGTGATCCAGCCGAAACTCGCGACCCTGCCGGGCATGGCCGAAGCGGAGATTCTCGGTAATCAGGTGTTCGCCATGCGCCTGTGGCTCGACCCGGTGAAGCTTGCCGGTTTCGGCCTCAGTGCCAGCGACGTGACCAACGCGGTGCGCCAGTACAACTTCCTCTCTGCCGCAGGCGAAGTGAAGGGCGAGTACGTGGTCACCAGCATCAACGCCAACACCGAGCTGAAGTCCGCCGAAGCCTTCGCGGCGATTCCGCTCAAGGTCAGTGGCGACAGCCGCGTGCTGCTCAGCGATGTGGCGCGAGTCGAGATGGGCGCGGAAAACTACGATTCGATCAGTTCGTTCGGCGGCACGCCGTCGGTGTACATCGGCATCAAGGCCACGCCCGGGGCCAACCCGCTGGACGTGATCCGGGAAGTGCGCAAACTGATGCCGGAACTGGAAGCCCAGTTGCCGCCCAACCTCAAGAGCGAGATTGCCTACGACGCCACCCTGTTCATTCAGGCCTCGATCGACGAAGTGGTGAAAACCCTGTTCGAAGCGGTGCTGATCGTGATTGTGGTGGTGTTCCTGTTTCTCGGCGCGCTGCGCTCGGTGGTGATCCCGGTGGTGACCATCCCGCTGTCGATGATCGGCGTGATGTTCTTCATGCAGATGATGGGTTACTCGATCAATCTGCTGACCCTGCTGGCGATGGTGCTGGCGATCGGGCTGGTGGTGGACGACGCGATTGTCGTGGTGGAGAACATCCACCGGCATATCGAGGAGGGCAAAACGCCGCTGGAGGCTGCACTGGAAGGTGCCCGGGAAATCGCCATGCCGGTGGTGTCGATGACCATCACCCTGGCGGCAGTGTATGCGCCGATCGGTTTCCTCACCGGCCTGACCGGGGCGCTGTTCAAGGAGTTCGCCTTGACCCTGGCTGGCGCCGTGGTGATCTCCGGGATCGTGGCCCTGACCCTGTCGCCGATGATGTGCGCCCTGCTGTTGCGTCACGAGGAAAACCCCAGTGGCCTGGCGCATCGACTGGACCGCATCTTCGATGGCCTCAAGCGCCGCTATCAGAGCCTGTTGCACGGCACGCTGAACACTCGCCCGGTGGTGCTGGTGTTTGCCGTGATCGTGCTGTGTCTGATCCCGGTGTTCCTCAAGTTCACCAAGTCGGAACTGGCGCCGGATGAGGATCAGGGCATCATTTTCATGATGGCCAACGCCCCGCAGCCGACCAACCTCGACTACCTGAGCACCTACACCGACGAATTCATCAAGATCTTCAAGGAGTTTCCGGAGTACTACTCCTCGTTCCAGATCAACGGCTACAACGGTGTGCAATCGGGCATCGGCGGCTTCCTGCTCAAGCCGTGGAACGAACGCAGCCGCACCCAGATGCAGATCCTGCCCGAGGTGCAAGGCAAACTGGGCGCCATCCCGGGCCTGCAGATCTTCGGCTTCAACCTGCCCTCCCTGCCCGGCACCGGTGAAGGCTTGCCGTTCGAGTTCGTGATCAACACCGCCAATGACTACGAGTTGCTGCTGCAAGTGGCCGACCGGATCAAGAAGCGCGCGATGGAGTCGGGCAAGTTCGCCTTCGTCGACCTCGACCTGGCGTTCGACAAGCCGGAAGTGGTGGTCGACATCGACCGCGCCAAAGCCGCGCAGATGGGCGTGTCGATGCTCGACTTGGGCAGCACCCTGGCGACGCTGCTGGGCGAGGCGGAAATCAACCGCTTCACCATCGAAGGCCGTAGCTACAAGGTGATTGCCCAGGTCGAGCGACCGTTTCGCGAGAACCCTGGCTGGCTGAACAGCTACTACGTGAAAAACACCCAGGGCGAGCTGCTGCCACTGTCGACCCTGATCAAGGTCACCGACCGGGCGCGACCGCGTCAGCTCAACCAGTTCCAGCAACTCAACGCCGCGAAGGTCTCCGGATTCCCGCTGGTCAGCATGGGCGAGGCAATCGACACCGTGTTGCAGATTGCGCGGGAGGAAGCGCCGGCCGGTTTTGCCTTCGACTACGGCGGCGCCTCGCGCCAGTACGTGCAGGAAGGCAACGCGCTGTGGGTGACCTTCGCCCTCGCGTTGGCGATCATTTTCCTGGTGCTGGCAGCGCAGTTCGAGAGCTTCCGCGACCCGTTGGTGATTCTGGTGACGGTGCCGCTGTCGATCTGCGGTGCGTTGATTCCGCTGTTCCTGGGCTGGTCGAGCATGAACATCTACACCCAGGTCGGGCTGGTGACGCTGATCGGGCTGATCAGCAAGCACGGGATCCTGATCGTCGAATTCGCCAACCAGTTGCGCAAGGACAAAGGCCTGACCGCGCGCGAGGCGGTCGAAGAAGCGGCGGCGATTCGCTTGCGGCCGGTGTTGATGACCACAGCAGCGATGGTGTTCGGCATGGTGCCGTTGATTCTGGCGACCGGTGCAGGCGCAGTGAGCCGGTTTGATATCGGCATGGTGATTGCCACCGGGATGTCGATCGGCACGTTGTTTACGCTGTTCGTGCTGCCGTGCATCTACACGCTGCTGGCGAAACCCGATCCGCAAGAAACCACATAACCCCTGTGGGAGCGAGCTTGCTCGCGAAAGCGGTTTTCCAGTCAACGGCAATATGTTGACTGACACACCGCCTTCGCGAGCAAGCCCGCTCCCACAGGGGACGGTGTGATCCCGAAGACACGCAATAAAAAAGGCCTCGCAACTGCGAGGCCTTTTATTTGGGCTTCAATCGGTTCAACTCTGTGGCCTCATCCCTTGAGAAAGTCCGAACATGAACAGCAACAAATCATGGTCGGGTTTAGTGGCCACGGAGGCTTTCGCCACCCGTGGTACTGCGCAGTGAGCATCGCCCGTGGTGGCACCGATCACCTGCATGCGGGGCTGCTCCCAGGCCGCCACCGCCAATGAAGCAACTGCCAAGGCTCCAACCAAAAACAAACCTCGTGCAATTTCGAGTTTCATCGCTATAAACCTTTGATAGCGCTGCCAAACGCCGTCTCATAAAAGTAGACGAGTTTTTTCCAGTCCGTGTCGCTGAACGACGAATGGCGACGCAATTGCTTCATGTCATGGGCGGCCGCGCGATAAGCGGTCAGACGCTGGCGGCATTTTTCCAGATCGATCAATGCCACCTCGACCTGAGCCGAATCGCCCTCGCCGGTCACCCGTACAAATACGTGTTTGATGTAGATGCAGCTGTGCTGCCAACGGCCCTTGTGCATGCGCGCAAGGTTTTGTGCCAGGTCCTTCAGGACGCGTTCGTAGACCGCTTCGCCGTATTGGGCACGACCACCAGCGGCTTCCCACTTTTCGAGTTCGTCGAAACCGTCCAGCGACTTGGTCACCAGCAGGGCACGCCACTTGTATTGCGGATCAGGCTGCGCGCCGCAGAAGACGATTTGCGGTACGCGCACACCGAGTCGGCTGACGCCGGTCAGGGCATCCAGTTCGCGCAGCACCGTCGGGCGACCGAAGGGATGCAGCCAACTGCGGTAGATATGTCCGGTCTGGCGCTTGGCATACAGTAACTGGCCGTCTCGGCCCATGACTCGTTGCACACCACTTTCACCACCACGGCGTACGTTGGGTTCTTCCACCCATTCACCGCGCTGGTTCCAGAAGTAGTCGAAGCGATCCTGGGGAGCGACTTCCGTTTCTGCTGCTGTTTGCACCGCCATCCTGTTACCTCTTGCGTAATACGTAAACCCGCCACATGGCATAGAGCGGAATAAAGTCCAGTTGTTCCTGAATGCGAAAACCTGCTTCTTCGAATTCCTTTTCTACTGTCACAGCCGGTAACACAAACCGGTTCTGGTAACCTTCCTGCCCGCGACGTTTCTCGGCCCGCTTGCGTTTCCAGGCCTTGAAATTACCGTCGACCCACAACGAAATGATGACGCTGTCGCGAGTGACGCGCTCGAATTCGCGCAAAATCGCCCGCCGATGCTCGGCTTCACCGATGTGATGCAATAAACGCATGCAGAAAATGCTGTCGACGGCGTTATCCGGCAAGGCAATGTCGAACGCTGACGTGTGCAAAGGTTGTACCCGTTTCACTACGTCGGCCGGTTGCGATTGCATCGCGGTCTTGATCATCGATTCGGAATTGTCCGCGCCGATGATCACCCGGTTGGGCTTTTCCGCCAGCAACGGCCAGAAACGCCCTGCTCCGCACGGCAGGTCCAGGACCAAACCAGGCTCACCGGCCAGGGTCAGCGCCTTGCGAGCCACCTGCTCGTCCCGCCAATGAGACAACCGACGACCAAGACCGTCCTGATGCTTGCGCAAATATTTTTGCGCATGCTGGTCATCATACTTTTCGGAAAAATCGAGCTTGATCGGTCTGCTCATCTTCAGGGCTCCTGAATTACTGATACCCCTACCATAGGTAGTGGCATGTCAGCGTCAGGTCGTCCCTTTGTGAAAAAAACGTCAGGTAAACCGGCAATCTATTACAGGGTTTTACACAGGGAAAGCAATAGCGCGGGGCCATCAATGGGGCTCAGCGCAGCCCCAGCGTCACTTCGAAGCGGCAGCCATTCGGTTCCATAGTGCTCAAGGTTACTTCCCAGCCCTGGTTCTCGCAGATCCGCTGCACCAGCGACAAGCCCAGCCCAAGGCCTTCGCCGCGCTTTTCATTGCCGCGCACGAAGGGCTGGAACATGGCTTCGCGTTTCTCCTCGGGAATCCCGACGCCCGAGTCTTCGACGACGAATCCGTTGTCGTTGAGTGTCAGGCGAATGAACCCCTGTTCGGTGTAGTGGCAGGCATTGCGCAGCAGGTTGCCCATGACGGCGCCGAGCAGGGTGGCGTTGAAGCAGGTGTCCGGCGGATTGCCCGGCTCGAACATCAGGCGCAGTCCTTTGGACTCGATTGGTTCGCGCCAGAGACTCAACAGCCCATCGGCCACTTGGGCGATGTTCTGCTGCGGCGCGGAACCGGCGTCTTCACGCTGGGCGCGGGCGAGCATCAGGAAGGTCTGCACCAGCTCGCGCATTTCCTGGCTGGCACGGGCGATACGCTCGACCTGGGCCCGGCCGCGTTGATCCAGTCCCGGGTTTTCCAAAAGCAATTCGCAGGAACTGGCCAACACCATCAACGGTGTACGCAGTTCATGGCTGACGTCGCTGGTGAATAGCCGCTCGCGGGTCAGCGCCTGACGCAGGCGCCCGAGCGTGGCATCGAACGCCACTGCCAGTTCGCCGACTTCGTCAGCCGCATAGTCCGGTGCCAACGGCGGCGCCAGCCCCAGCAGTTGATCGCGGTGCCGCACTTGCCGCGCCAGTCGCACCACCGGCGCCATGACCTTGCGCGCCAACACCCAGCCGAGAAACACCGCCAGCGCCAGACTGAGCACGAAGCCCACCAGCACCACGGCGAACAGCACGCGTTCGCGCTCTTCGAAATCGCTTTGATCCTGCAGCAACACATAGCGGCGACCGTCGACGATCTCGACCATCGCGTGATACGACAGTTGTTCGCGGAACACTTCGTGGAAGCCCGCATCGAGGTGACGCAGGTCCTTGGGCAGCTCGAAATCACCCGGGCCGCCGCTGAAATAAAACAACTGGTCCGGTTCCGGGCGATGGCTCCAGTCCGAGACATTGTCCATCAGCAGCAGACGCTGCAGGTCGCCGCCCAGTCCCGCCGAAATCAGTTTCTCCTCCACCAGATGCACGGTCGCCACAATGCCCATGGCGAAGGCCCCGGCCACCAGTGCACTCATCAGCGCAAAGGCGATGATGATCCGCTGGGAAAGGCTTTGCTTAAACTCCATCACGCCCCTCGGCCAGGCGGTAACCCACACCGTGCACGGTTTGCAGCAACGGTTTGGCGAATGGCTTGTCAATCACCTGACGCAATTGGTGGACGTGGCTGCGCAAGCTGTCGCTGTCCGGACAGTCATCGCCCCACAGCGCTTCCTCGAGAATTTCCCGACGCAGCACGTGAGGACTCTTCTGCATCAATACCGCCAGCAGTTTCAGGCCGACCGGGTTGAGTTTGAGCAGCTTGCCCTCGCGGGTCACCTCCAGAGTATCGAGGTCGTAGGTCAGATCACCGACCTGCAGCGCACGGCGTCCGCCACCCTGAGTGCGGCGCATCACGGCCTCCACTCGCGCTGCCAGTTCGGACAGGGCAAACGGTTTGACCAGGTAATCGTCGGCCCCGGACTTGAAGCCCTGCAGGCGGTCGTCCAGTTGATCGCGGGCGGTGAGCATGATCACCGGGGTGTCGCGCCGGGCGTCTTCACGCAGGCGTTTGCACAGGGTGTAGCCGTCGATCCCGGGCAACATGATGTCGAGCACGATCAGGTCGTAATGCTCGGTGGCGGCCAGATGCAGGCCCGACAAGCCGTCCTGGGCACAATCGACGGTATAGCCTTTGAGCCCCAGGTAATCGGCCAGGTTGGCCAGGATATCGCGGTTGTCTTCGACCAATAGAATTCGCATTGGCATTTCCTCCGTACACAGTAACGGCCGTCTTGGCCCGCGCAGCTTAAGGCCAACGCCGGTTCAGGGCTAGGGCCGGCAAGCGCGCAGGTCGATTTGTCCAAAAAAATTAAATATTTAACAAAGTTTTCACTATCGATTCACAACCTGATTACAGTGGCGCCGCGACACTCGCGCGCCATTGATATAAGGAAAACGAAACAATGGACCCTTTCAAGACAGCGCCCATGCGCTTTCTGCTGCTTATCACCGGCGCCTGGCTGGTCATTTTTCTCCTCACCCGAGCGGTATTGCTGCTGACTCACCTGGATGAAGCCGGTGGCTTCGCCCTTTCCGTGTTCGGCATCGGCGCGCTCTATGACCTGGGGTTCCTGGCTTACGCGGCGCTGCCGATGGGCCTGTACCTGCTGCTCTGCCCGCCGGGCCTGTGGCGGCGTCGCGGGCATCGCGGGTTCCTGCGCGCCCTGCTGACCATCAGCCTGTTCGCGATGCTGTTCGTGGCGGTGGCCGAATGGCTGTTCTGGGACGAGTTCGGCGTGCGCTTCAACTTCATCGCCGTCGATTACCTGGTGTATTCCGACGAAGTGCTGAACAACGTCCTCGAGTCGTACCCGATCGGTAAACTGCTGAGCCTCCTCGCGGTGCTGGCCGTGGTGATCAGTTTCGCCCTGCGCAAACCATTCAATGCGGCCATGAATGCCCCGCTGCCACCGCTGCGCGCACGGCTGCTGAATGCACTGGGCCTGTTGATCGTCGCCGGTTTGAGCCTGCAACTGCTCAGCCAGGACGCACCTCGCGCCCAGGGCGGCAACGCTTACCAGAACGAACTGGCCAGCAACGGCCCGTATCAGTTCTTCGCCGCGTTCCGTAACAATGAGCTGGACTACGCCCAGTTCTACAAGAGCCTGCCAGCGGAAAAAGTCGCCGGTGAGATCCGTGCCGAGCTGAGTGAAAGCAACGCTCGCTTCATCGGCCAGGACCCGCAGGACATCCGCCGGGTGATCGACAACCCCGGTACTGCGCGTAAACCGAACATTGTGCTGGTGACCATCGAAAGCCTGAGCGCCAAGTACCTGGGCAGCAACGGTGACGGTCGCAACCTGACGCCGAACCTCGACGCCTTGCGCAAGCAGAGCCTGTACTTCAACAACTTCTACGCCACCGGCACCCGCACCGACCGCGGCCTGGAAGCGATCACCCTGGCCATCCCGCCGACGCCGGGTCGCTCGATCGTCAAGCGCATCGGCCGTGAAAGCGGTTTCGCCAGCCTTGGCCAACAGCTGAGCGCCGTGGGTTATGACAGTGTGTTCGTCTACGGCGGACGCGGTTACTTCGACAACATGAACGCGTTCTTCAGCGGCAACGGCTATCGCGTCGTCGACCAGAGCAGCGTCGATGAAGCCGAAATCCACTTCAAGAACGCCTGGGGCATGGCCGACGAGGATCTGTATCGCCAGACCCTGAAGCTGGCGGACGCCGATTACGCCAAGCAGCAACCGTTCCTGCTGCAGTTGATGACCACGTCCAACCATCGTCCTTACACCTATCCGGACAACCGGATCGACATCAAATCCGGCAACGGCCGTGATGGTGCGGTGAAGTACACCGATTACGCGATTGGTCAGTTCCTTGAGCAGGCCCGCCAGAAACCGTGGTTCGACAACACGATCTTCATCTTCGTCGCCGACCACACCGCTGGCAGCGCCGGCAAAGAAGACTTGCCGATCGCCAACTATCAGATCCCGCTGTTCATCTACGCGCCGAGAATGATCGAGGCACGCGAGAGCGCGCAACTGGCCAGCCAGATCGACCTCGCCCCGACGCTGCTGGGCTTGCTGAATCTGGACTACACCTCGACGTTCTTCGGCCGCAACCTGTTGCTGGACAACCCGCTGCCACCGCGCGTGGTAGTCGGCAACTATCAGCATCTGGGTCTGTTCGATGGCAAGGATCTGGCGATTCTCAGTCCGCGCCAGGGCTTGCGCCGGCATGACGATGCGCTGACCGAAAGCCGCGAATCACGGGTTACCAGTGACGACCCGCTGATCACCCGCGCGATCACCTATTATCAGACCGCCAGTTATGGCTTCAAACAGCAGCTGTTGAGCTGGAAGCCTGCGAAGGACAACACGGCGCAGGTCAGCGAACAGTAACCGTTAATAGAAACGCCCCGGGCTGATGCACCGGGGCGTTTTTTTTTGCGCAACCGGTTAGTGCAGGAAACACAGATCCCAATGTGCGAGCGAACCTGCTAGCGAATGCGCTGTATCTGTCACAGCAGTGGTGACGGGTGGATTGCTTTCGCGAGCAGGCTCGCTCCCACAGGGGGACGGTGTGAAGCCTGAAATCCGGGCAATAAAAAACCCCGCCTGCTCATCGCAGGCGGGGTTTTTCGTTACAGGGGTAAGGCTGGCTTACATCATGCCGCCCATGCCACCCATGCCGCCCATGTCTGGCATACCGCCGCCAGCACCGCCGTCTTTCTTCGGCGCGTCAGCAACAGCGGCTTCGGTGGTCAGGATCAGACCGCCGATCGAGGCTGCAGCTTGCAGAGCGGAACGGGTTACCTTGGTTGGGTCCAGGATGCCCATTTCGATCATGTCGCCGTATTCGCCGGAAGCAGCGTTGTAACCGAAGTTACCTTTGCCGTTCTTCACTTCGTTGACGACTACGCTTGGCTCGTCACCGGAGTTGGCAGCGATCTGACGCAGCGGCGCTTCAACAGCGCGACGCAGTACAGCGATACCGACGTTCTGGTCAGCGTTGTCGCCGGTCAGTTCGGTCAGGGCTTCCAGAGCACGGATCAGCGCAACGCCACCGCCAGGTACCACGCCTTCTTCAACGGCTGCACGGGTAGCGTGCAGGGCGTCTTCAACGCGGGCCTTCTTCTCTTTCATTTCTACTTCGGAACCAGCGCCAACCTTGATCACTGCAACGCCGCCGGACAGTTTGGCCAGACGCTCTTGCAGTTTTTCACGGTCGTAGTCCGAGGAAGTTTCAGCAACCTGGGCGCGGATCTGAGCGATACGCGATTCGATGTCGCCTGCAACGCCAGCACCGTCAACGATGATGGTGTTTTCCTTGGAGATGGTCACACGCTTGGCGCTGCCGAGGTTTTCCAGGGTAGCTGCTTCCAGGCTCAGGCCGATCTCTTCGGAGATAACGGTACCGCCGGTCAGAACAGCGATGTCCTGCAGCATGGCCTTGCGACGGTCGCCGAAGCCAGGAGCCTTCACGGCTGCGACTTTGACGATGCCACGCATGTTGTTCACTACCAGAGTCGCCAGGGCTTCGCCTTCAACGTCTTCGGAAACGATCAGCAGTGGACGGCCGGCTTTGGCAACGGCTTCCAGCACTGGCAGCATTTCGCGGATGTTCGAGATCTTTTTGTCGACCAGCAGCACCAGTGGGTTGTCCAGTTCGGCAACCATGGTTTCCGGCTTGTTGACGAAGTACGGGGACAGGTAGCCACGGTCGAACTGCATGCCTTCTACAACCGACAGTTCGTTTTCCAGGCCAGTGCCTTCTTCAACGGTGATCACGCCTTCTTTACCGACTTTTTCCATGGCTTCGGCAATGATGTCGCCGATGGAGCTGTCGGAGTTGGCGGAGATGGTGCCGACCTGAGCGATTGCCTTGGTGTCAGCGCATGGCTTGGACAGGGCTTTCAGCTCTTTGACGATCGCGATGGTCGCTTTGTCGATACCGCGCTTGAGGTCCATCGGGTTCATGCCGGCAGCGACGGCTTTCAGGCCTTCGTTGACAATCGACTGAGCCAGAACGGTAGCGGTGGTAGTACCGTCACCAGCGTCATCGTTGGCACGGGAGGCAACGTCTTTGACCAGCTGCGCGCCCATGTTTTCGAAACGATCTTCGAGTTCGATTTCTTTGGCGACGGAAACGCCGTCCTTGGTGATGGTCGGAGCGCCGAAGCTCTTCTCGAGGATCACGTTACGGCCTTTCGGGCCCAGGGTCGCTTTTACCGCGTCAGCCAGAACGTTGACGCCTTTGAGCATCTTGGAGCGGGCGGCATCGCCGAACTTAACTTCTTTAGCAGCCATGATCGATATTCCTTAAATACTTTGTAGTAGCGGGAAAATGAGCGGGAAATCAGCCTTCCAGTACAGCGAGAATCTCGTTCTCAGCCATTACCAGCAGGTCTTCGCCGTCGACTTTCACAGTGTTGCTGCCGGAGTAAGGACCGAACACAACCTTGTCGCCGACTTTAACGGCCAGCGCACGCACTTCACCGTTTTCCAGGGTCTTGCCCGGGCCAGCAGCGACGATCACACCGTGGTTGGCTTTTTCAGCAGCCGAACCTGGCAGGACGATACCGCCAGCGGTTTTCTTTTCTTCTTCGCTGCGACGGATGACGACGCGGTCATGCAGAGGACGAAGCTTCATTGTCGATCTCTCCTAATTGTGGTTTTCATCGGCCGGTGTAGTCCCGGCGGGTTTAACAAATCCGGCCTGCGCCGGTTGCGGTTCGTCGAGCGAGCCGCGGAAGTCTGTCCGACTCAAATGTCGGAAACCTTTCGGTGACCGATACATAAGGGCGCATAAGCTTATTACAAGGGCGGGGGCAGAAAATTTTTCATCGATTTGCCCCTTGAATGCCGCGCATAAAGAAACGGCACCCGAAGGTGCCGTGTCGATGCAGGGGTTACTTGCTGTCGCGATGTTCGAACTCGCCTTCGATCACATCACCCTCGCGGCCCAGAGGCTGGCGCGGTGCAGGACCGCCGCGGGGTTGCAGGTCGTCGGCGAACGCACGCTGACGAATCGCTTGTTCTTCAGCACGCTGGCGCATTTTGTTTGCCAGCAGACGACGGCTGAACGGCAACAGCATCACCAGACCGACCACGTCGCTGACGAAGCCCGGCAGGATCAACAGGCCGCCGGCCAGTGCCAGCATCAGGCCTTCAAGCATGGTCTGCGCGGGCAGCTCACCGCGGTTCAGGCTTTCACGGGCACGCAGTGCCGTGGCCAGTCCGGCGACGCGCAGCACGAACACGCCGAACATCGAGCCGAGAATAATCAGCAGCAGGGCCGGGAAAAACCCGATAGCCCCTGCCACTTTGACGAATACGAACAGCTCCAGCACCGGAAACAGCAGAAAGAGCAACAAAAAAGGGCGCATCAAAGATTCCTCAACGCAAGAAATGCCTTGCAGTAAGCATTAGATGACGTCGCCCTTTCGTGAATTCAAGCGTCGGCCACTGCATTTTTTGGCCAGACCTCGGCGTGAGCCAGAGAAACCAAGGCTTCGCGCACTTGTATCGGCGTATGACAAGACGCTTGAAACGGCAACCAGTACAGCGCCTGACCGATGCGCAGGTGCATGCCTTCGCTGTCGATCCCGGCCAGTTGTGCCGGCACGGTTTGCGGCAGGCCGGTCAATTCCACGTAGTGCGCAATGGCTTTGGCATGATCGCTGTTCATGTGCTCGACCATGCTGATCTCGGCCTTGCCGGCGAACGGGTTGGCCAGTGTCAGTTGATCGACCCAGTGAATCGCACCGAAACCGCCGATGTAGCGATGACGCACCGGATTGAGCACCCAGAAGTCGAAGTCATGGGCCTTGTGATAGTTCTGCGAATCGGGGAAATAACGGTAATAACGCTCGGCGGCAGCTTCAATGGCGAGCGGATCCTCGAGCTTTTGCGCTTCGGCCAGATAGGTCAGGCGACCAACGGCTTGAACGTCATCGGCCTCGCGTTCGCCGACCAGCAGCGAACATTTCGCGTCCTTTTGCAGGTTATGGGTGTGCTGGGCGATGCGGCTGATCAGGATCAGCGGGCGGCCCTGCTCGTCCAGGCAATAGGGAACCACGGAGCCAAACGGGAAGCCGGGCATCGATTTGGAGTGGGTGGACAATACGCCACGGTATTCCTTGAGAAGCAATTCTCGGGCATTCTTGGCCGCTTCAACGCTCAATTTATGACTCCTTATATAGAATCCGTCGAAAAAACGGACAGGCGCCTGGGGATAAGTCCCGGTCACGCCATCTGGCAATGCGCATGTGCAATCGGGCCACACCCGCTGCAGATCGAGCGGCGCCAATAACAAAAACCACTCAGACCGGCTATCGGGGCATGCGAATGCAACTCAACGACAAAGTAATCATTATCACCGGCGGTTGCCAGGGTTTGGGCCGTTCCATGGCCGAGTATTTCGCCGGCAAAGGCGCGAAGCTGGCCCTGGTGGACCTGAATCAGGAAAAACTCGACGACGCGGTAGCCGCCTGCAAGGCCAAGGGTGTCGAGGCGCGCAGCTATCTGTGCAACGTGGCCAATGAAGAACAGGTTGAGCATATGGTCGCCCAGGTGGCCGAAGACTTTGGCGCGATCCATGGCCTGATCAACAACGCCGGGATCCTGCGTGACGGCCTGCTGCTCAAGGTCAAGGACGGCGAAATGACCAAGATGAGCCTGGCCCAGTGGCAGGCGGTAATCGACGTCAACCTGACCGGCGTGTTCCTGTGCACCCGGGAAGTCGCGGCGAAAATGGTCGAGCTGAAGAACAGTGGCGCGATCATCAATATCTCGTCGATCTCGCGCGCCGGTAACGTTGGCCAGACCAACTATTCCGCGGCCAAGGCCGGTGTTGCTGCGGCGACCGTGACCTGGGCCAAAGAGCTGGCACGCTATGGCATTCGTGTGGCGGGGATCGCGCCGGGCTTCATCGAGACCGAGATGACCCTGGGCATGAAGCCCGAAGCGCTGGAGAAAATGACCTCGGGAATTCCGCTCAAGCGCATGGGCAAGCCGGAAGAGATCGCCCATTCGGCGGCGTATATTTTCGAAAACGACTATTACACCGGGCGGATTCTGGAGATGGATGGCGGGTTGCGCATCTAGCAGCGTCACCACAAAACCACTGTGGGAGCGGGCTTGCTCGCGAAGGCGGCGGATCAGACAACTG
>NZ_NQYG01000007.1:0-48927 GCF_002878485.1 Pseudomonas sp. AD21 | reverse complement strand
ATTGCATTCAGTCAGCTAATCAATCGTCGCTGATGGTGATCAATCACTACACCGGGCGGATTCTGGAGATGGATGGCGGGTTGCGCATCTAGCAGCGTCACCACAAAACCACTGTGGGAGCGGGCTTGCTCGCGAAGGCGGCGGATCAGACAACTGATGGGTTGAATGACGCACCGCATTCGCGAGCAAGCCCGCTCCCACAATGGATTGCATTCAGTCAGCTAATCAATCGTCGCTGATGGTGATATTCGGCATCGCCGGCGTCGCCGCTTCCTGCAACACAATCCGCGCGCCGACATGGCGGGCCAGTTCCTGGTAGACCATGGCGATCTGGCTGTCCGGCTCGGCGATCACCGTCGGCTTGCCGCCATCGGCCTGTTCGCGGATCAGCATCGACAGCGGCAGCGAGGCCAGCAGTTCGACGCCGTACTGAGTCGCCAGCTTCTCACCACCGCCCTCACCGAACAGATGCTCGGCATGACCGCAGTTCGAGCAGATGTGCACCGCCATGTTTTCCACCACGCCCAGCACCGGAATGTTGACCTTGCGGAACATTTCCACGCCTTTGCGTGCGTCCAGCAACGCCAGATCCTGCGGGGTGGTGACGATCACGGCGCCGGCCACCGGGACTTTCTGCGCCAGGGTCAGTTGGATGTCGCCGGTGCCTGGCGGCATGTCGATCACCAGATAGTCCAGATCGCCCCACGCGGTTTGCGTGACCAGTTGCAGCAACGCGCCGGAGACCATCGGCCCACGCCAGACCATCGGCGTGTTGTCGTCGGTCAGGAACGCCATCGACATGACTTCGACACCGTGGGCCTTGAGCGGCACGAACCACTTCTGGTCCTTGACCTCAGGACGGGTGCGCTCGGGGATGCCGAACATGATGCCCTGGCTCGGGCCATAGATATCGGCATCGAGAATCCCCACCTTGGCGCCTTCGCGGGCCAGGGCCAGCGCGAGGTTGGCGGCGGTGGTCGACTTGCCCACACCACCCTTGCCGGACGCCACGGCGACCACGTTCTTGACGTTGGCCAGCCCCGGAATCTGCGCCTGGGCCTTGTGCGCGGCGATCACGCTATTGACCTCGACCTTGGCAATGACCACGCCATCGATATTCTCGATGGCCAGTTGCAGCAATTGCGCCCAGCCGCTCTTGAACAGACCGGCGGCGTAGCCGATTTCCAGCTGAACCTTGACGCGGTCGCCATCGATCTCGATGTTCTTCACGCATCCGGCGCTGACCGGGTCCTGGTTCAGGTAAGGGTCGGTGTATTGGCTGAGGACGGCTTCCACCGCTGCGCGAGTGACGGCGCTCATGGGCAACTCCGATAACAAGACTGGGAAAAGATGGCGGGTATCGTACGCTGGACGCAGATTTGTGGCGAACTGATTACTTGAGCCCGTTAACCCCTGTGGCGAGGGGATTTATCCCCGATCAGCTGCGAAGCAGTCGCAAAACCATCACCCGCGGTGTGTCTGATAGGCCCTGATATCTGGTTTGGGGGCGGCTTCGCCACCCATCGGGGATGAATCCCCTCGCCACAAATGCTCTCAAAGTAGGCAGCGGCACAGGGGTGAAAAATATGCGCCGGCGCTTTATAGTGGCCGACCTCCGTTTCATCAAGTAGCGAAGCCCCACATGTCCGAACCACGCAAGATCCTCGTCACCAGCGCCCTGCCCTACGCCAACGGTTCGATTCACCTTGGCCATATGCTGGAATACATCCAGACCGATATGTGGGTGCGCTTCCAGAAGCATCGCGGCAACCAGTGCATCTATGTCTGCGCCGACGACGCCCACGGTTCGGCGATCATGCTGCGCGCGGAAAAAGAAGGCATCACCCCGGAACAACTGATCGCCAACGTGCAGGCTGAACACAGCGCCGACTTTGCCGAGTTCCTCGTTGATTTCGACAACTTCCACTCCACTCACGCTGAAGAAAACCGTGAGCTGTCGAGTCAGATCTACCTCAAGCTGCGTGACGCCGGGCACATCGCCCAGCGCTCGATCACCCAGTATTTCGACCCGGAAAAGAAAATGTTCCTGGCCGACCGCTTCATCAAGGGCACCTGCCCGAAATGCGGCACCGAAGACCAGTACGGCGACAACTGCGAAAAATGCGGCGCGACCTACGCCCCGACCGATCTGAAGGATCCGAAGTCGGCCATCTCCGGCGCCACCCCGGTGCTCAAGGATTCCCAGCACTTCTTCTTCAAGCTCCCGGACTTCCAGCAGATGCTGCAGACCTGGACCCGCAGCGGCACCCTGCAGGACGCCGTTGCCAACAAGATCGCCGAGTGGCTGGATGCCGGCCTGCAGCAGTGGGACATCTCCCGCGATGCGCCGTACTTCGGTTTCGAGATCCCGGACGAGCCGGGCAAGTATTTCTACGTGTGGCTGGACGCGCCGATCGGCTACATGGCGAGCTTCAAGAACCTGTGCAACCGCACGCCGGAGCTGGACTTCGACGCGTTCTGGGGCAAGGACTCCACCGCCGAGCTGTACCACTTCATCGGCAAGGACATCGTCAACTTCCACGCCCTGTTCTGGCCAGCCATGCTCGAAGGCGCCGGCTTCCGCAAGCCTACCGGGATCAACGTGCACGGCTACCTGACGGTCAACGGCCAGAAGATGTCCAAGTCCCGCGGTACTTTCATCAAGGCCCGTACTTACCTGGATCACCTGTCGCCGGAATACCTGCGCTACTACTACGCGGCCAAACTGGGCCGTGGCGTCGATGACCTCGACCTGAACCTCGAAGACTTCGTGCAGAAGGTCAACTCCGACCTGGTCGGCAAAGTGGTCAACATCGCCAGCCGTTGCGCCGGTTTCATCCAGAAAGGTAACGGCGGCCTGCTGGTCGACAACAATGCCGCGCCAGAGTTGACCGAGGCTTTCCTCGCGGCTGCGCCAGGCATTGCCGACGCCTATGAAGCCCGCGACTTTGCCCGCGCCATGCGTGAAACCATGGCCCTGGCCGACCGCGCCAACGCGTGGATCGCCGACAAGGCCCCATGGTCGTTGAACAAGCAGGAAGGCAAACAGGATGAAGTCCAGGCGATCTGTGCCACCGCCATCAACCTGTTCCGCCAACTGGTGATCTTCCTCAAACCGGTGCTGCCGCTGCTGGCCGCCGATGCGGAGGCGTTCCTCAACGTCGCCCCGCTGACCTGGAACGACCACACCACGCTGCTGGCCAACCACCAGTTGAACGAATTCAAGCCGTTGATGACCCGCATCGACCCGGTAAAAGTACAAGCCATGAGCGACGCCTCGAAAGAAGACCTGACCGCCAGCCAGACCGACACCGGCGCTGCCGCACCTGCGGGCAACGGCGAACTGGCCAAGGATCCGCTGTCGCCGGAAATCGACTTCGACGCTTTTGCCGCCATCGACCTGCGCGTCGCCCTGATCGTCAAGGCCGAGCACGTGGAAGGCGCCGACAAGCTGCTGCGCCTGACGCTGGACATCGGTGACGAGCAACGCAACGTGTTCTCCGGGATCAAGAGCGCTTACCCGGACCCGTCCAAGCTCGACGGTCGCCTGACCATGATGATCGCCAACCTCAAGCCACGAAAAATGAAGTTCGGCATCTCCGAAGGCATGGTGATGGCCGCCGGTCCCGGCGGTGAAGAAATCTACCTGCTGAGCCCGGACAGCGGCGCCAAGCCGGGTCAACGCATCAAGTAAGGCCCAGCGGTAAAACGATCCCACAGGCATGTTCCGCAGGCCTGTGGGATTTTTCATATCTGGCCGGATAATGCCTAACCTTAAGAGACACTCGCCCGTTTCGCTGGCAGAACCATGACCGAACTTGCGCTTACGCTGATCAGTGCCGCCCTGCTCAACAACTTCGTGTTGCACTGGCCGCTGGGCGTCGATCCGTTGTTGGCCGGCAGCCGCCGCCAGGTGCATGCGTTGGGGCTGGCGACATCGTGCCTGATGCTGGTGACGGGCGTTACCGGTCACGCGATCTGGCATTGGCTGCTGGTGCCGTTGCAACTGCAGGCACTGCACCTGTTTGTGTTCCTGCCGCTCAGCGTGTTGCTGATCGCGCCGATGCTGAAACTGCTGGCGCGCTGGCTGCCTGACTGGCCCTTCGACGGACTGTGGCCGCTGTTGCTGGGCAATGCCGGCGTGCTGGGCCTGGCCTTGATCAATGCGCAAAATGATCGAGGCTTGTTGCAGGCAACGGCGCTGAGCATCGGCGCCGGGCTGGGTTTCTGGCTGGTGCTGAGCCTGTTCCGCGATTTGCGTGAGCGCACGGCCGACAACGACATTCCCCTGCCCTTTCGCGGCCTGCCGATCGATCTGATCGGCGCCGGACTGATCGCAGTGATTTTTCTCGGATTCAGTGGACTGATCAAAACATGAGTCTGATTCAACTCATCGATGCCCTCCTGCCGCAGACCCAATGCGGCAAATGCGGTCACCCCGGCTGCAAGCCCTATGCGCAAGGCATCGTCGACGGCGAACCGATCAACAAATGCCCACCGGGCGGCGACGAAACCATTGCCGCCCTGGCTGAGCTGTTGAATGTGCCGGTGCTGGAGCTGGACATCAGCCGGGGTTCGGCACCGCCACAAGTAGCCTACATCCGCGAAGCCGAGTGCATCGGCTGCACCAAGTGCATTCAGGCCTGCCCGATCGATGCCATCGTCGGCGCCGCGAAACTGATGCACACCGTGCTGATCGACGAATGTACCGGTTGCGACCTGTGCGTGGCGCCCTGCCCGGTCGATTGCATCGAGATGCATCCGCTGCCGCTCGGCACCTTGCCGGTGGTCGGCGGTCTGGCGTCCAGCCTGGAAGAGCAACGCGCGCGCACCGCCAAACGTGACCATGCTCGCCAGCGCTTCGAACGACGCAACGCCCGCCTGCAACGCGAAGAACAACAGAAACAGGCTGAGCGCGAAGCCCGGGCGCAACGTGCAGCGCAACCGGCTGTGGCAACCCTCGATCCGGTGCAGGCGGCCCTGGAACGCGTGCGCGCGCAGAAAGCCGCGACCGCCGACGCGGCGCTGAAAAAAGCCAGGATTGATGTCGCCATGAGCCGCGCGCAGTTGCACAAATCGCTGAAAGCCTTCGGCCATCCACCGACGTTCGAACAGCAGTCGCAACTGATTGTATTGCAACAGCAGTTCGAAGCTGCCGAACAGGCGTTGGCAAAACTCGAAGGCAGCGCCACCAGCGCACCAGCAACTGCGACCCCGCCCCCGGCGAAAGACGCGGACCTGAAACGAGCAAAAATCCAGCTGGCCATGCGCCGCGCCGAACTGAAAAAGGCCCAGACCGCCGAGGCGCCGCCGGAGCAGATCGCCACGCTGGAACAGGCCTTGCGTGACGCCGAGCAGGCGCTTCACGCTGCCGAAGCCGCCAGTGAGCAGCCGGCGCCTGACCTCATGCGCGTGGAAAAACGTCCGATCGACAGCCAACTGCGCCAGTTGAAAACCGAACTGGCCTACGCCCGCGCCGACCTGAGCAAACTCGAACACCGCGCCGACACACCGAGCGAAGTCCTCGACAAGGCCCGCGCCCGTCTGCACGACGCCGAGCGTCAGGTACACGACCATGTCGCCCCGTGACTCACCGGATGATCGCCTGCAACAGGCGATGAAACAGGTGCTGCTCGCCACGCTGCCGGGGCTGCTGGCGTTGTTCTGGCTGTACGGCTGGGGCGTGTTGATCAATCTGCTTCTGGCGGCGAGCACCGCGCTACTCGTCGAGGCAGGCGTCACCCGCCTGCGCCGACAGCCGCTGCAACCGACGCTGAGCGACGGCAGCGCACTGGTCAGCGCCACCCTGTTGGCGGCGGCCCTGCCGCCTTATTGCCCGTGGTGGTTGACCGTTATCGCGATCGCTTCGGGCCTGCTGTTCGGCAAACACCTGTACGGTGGCATCGGCAAGAATCCGTTCAATCCGGCCATGCTCGGCTTTGCGCTGGTGATGGTGCTGTTCCCGCAACCGATGACGCACTGGCCCGCGCACGGCATGAATCTGCTGGCAGCGTTTGAACAGGTTTTCAACCCGGGTCAGGCGCCGGACGCCTGGGTCCAGGCCACGGCGCTGGACAGCCTGCGCATCAACAAAAGCCTGACGATGGATGAGCTGTTCGCCGCCAGCCCGGCGTTCGGGCATTTCGGCGGACGCGGCGTTGAGTGGGCCAATCTGGCGTTTCTCGCCGGGGGGCTGTTGCTGTTGCAACGCCGGGTGATTGGCTGGCAAGCACCCGTCGGCATGTTGGTCAGCCTGTTTGTCGTCAGCCTGCTCTTTTGGAACGGCTCGGGTTCCGACTCCCATGGCTCGCCGCTGTTTCATCTGCTGAGTGGCGCGACCATGCTCGGCGCGTTCTTCATCATTACCGAACCGGTGTCCGGCGCAAAAAGCCCGTTGGCCCGACTGCTGTTCGGCGTCGGTGTCGGCTTGCTGACCTACCTGATCCGCACATGGGGCGGCTACCCGGACGGCGTTGCGTTTGCCGTGTTGCTGATGAATCTCTGTGTGCCGGCGCTGGAACGCTTCGCCGCTGCCCGCCAGGCACGGGTGACCCCATGAACCGCGCGACCTCGGTCATCACGCTGGCGCTGATAGCCGCTGCCGGTCTCGGCCTGGTCTATGGGGTGCAACGCGCCAGTGCGCCGCAGATTGCCATCGAGCAACACCTGCTCGACAGTCGCAAACTGCTGGATGTACTCACCGCCGACGCTTACGACAATCAGCCCCTGGAGCAACCGCTGGCGTTGGTTGACACGACGTTGCGCCGCAGCACGCTGCTGGGTGCTTACCGCGCCAGCAAAGCCGGGCAACCGGTGGCGGTGTTGTTGCGCACGCAGACCGAGGGGTATGCCGGCGCTATCGAATTGCTGATCGCCATTGATACCAATGGCAGACTGCTGGGCGTTAAAACCCTGCGGCA
Source organism: Pseudomonas sp. AD21 (assembly GCF_002878485.1). Classification (NCBI taxonomy): domain Bacteria; kingdom Pseudomonadati; phylum Pseudomonadota; class Gammaproteobacteria; order Pseudomonadales; family Pseudomonadaceae; genus Pseudomonas; species Pseudomonas sp. AD21. The sequence continues at coordinate 42,007 of NZ_NQYG01000007.1, read as the reverse complement.
AAACGAAACGCCGGCGCTCGGCGGGCACGTCGGCGACTGGCCGAACAACTGGCTGGCAGGTTTTTCCGGAAAATCTGGCAGTGCACCCGATGATGCGGGCTGGGCATTGAAAAAGGATCAGGGACAGTTCGACCAGTTGGCGGGCGCAACCATCACTTCCCGTGCCACCGTCGATGCCATCCATGACGCCCTGCGCTACTTTGATGAGCACCGGTCAACCTTGCTGGGGATCGCACCATGAAGCGGCCGACGAATCCGGGCAACGCCTTGATGCTGGCGCTGTTGTTGGGCACCAGCACCACACTGGCCGGCGCGCTGGGGATGCTGTTGATGTCGAGCGTTGTCGTGACGGTTTACGCGGTGTGTATCGCTCCACTGCGTTCAAGACTGCACGACAGCGCTGCGTTGCTGGCCAGCTTGCTGCTGGCCGCCACCCTGACCAGTTGCGCGAATATCCTCGCGCAGCGCTGGGCGTTGCAGTGGCACCAGACACTCGGCCTCTATGCCGGGCTGATCGCCTTGCAGTGCGTGGTGCTGGAATACAATGGATTCTTTCGTCAGGCGCTAACCGAACGCCTGAAGTTTTTTGGCCTGTCGAGTGGACTGCTACTGATGCTGGCGGTTTTGCGTGAGCTGTTCGGTCAGGGCCATCTCGGTCGTGGTCTGTCAGAGCACTGGCAAGGTCTGATCCTGTTCAACGAAGGGCTGCACCTGGTCACACTGGTTCCCGGCGCGCTCATATTACTGGGACTGCTGCTGGCTGCCCGCCAGGCATGGACTCGCTCGAACGCTCTCTCCAAGGAAACACATCACCCATGAATGCCGCAAAACGCCTTGAGATTTTTCGTCGACTGCATGAAGACAATCCCGAGCCGAAAACCGAACTGGCCTACTCCTCGCCCTTCGAATTGCTGATAGCGGTGATTCTGTCGGCGCAGTCGACTGACGTGGGCGTCAACAAGGCCACGGCCAAACTGTTCCCGGTTGCCAATACCCCGGCAGCGATCCATGCGCTGGGCGTCGAAGGGCTGTCCGAATACATCAAGACCATCGGCCTCTACAACAGCAAAGCCAAGAACGTGATCGAGACCTGCCGCATGCTGGTCGAGTTGCACAATGGTGAGATCCCGCAAACCCGTGAAGAGCTGGAAGCCCTGCCCGGTGTGGGCCGCAAGACCGCCAACGTGGTGCTCAACACCGCGTTTCGCCAGTTGACCATGGCGGTCGACACGCACATTTTTCGCGTGAGCAACCGCACCGGCATCGCCCCTGGTAAAAATGTGGTCGAGGTGGAAAAGAAGTTGATGAAGTTTGTTCCTAAAGACTACCTGCTGGATTCTCACCACTGGTTGATTCTGCACGGTCGCTACGTGTGCCTCGCCCGCAAGCCGCGCTGTGGCAGCTGCCGGATCGAAGATTTGTGTGAGTACAAACACAAAACCTCGGACGATTGAGTGGCTATTGGAATTATTGATTCGTCGATTGAAAAAATCTTTTTTACCCGCAGCAGGAATATCGATATAAGGAGCGCCAAAGGCAGTCTTAGCCTGGAGTTCACCTTATGACTGACAGCAAAGAACAACTGGATGTAGATGAGGATTTCACCGCTGCAGAAACCGACGACGCCGAACCGGTGGTCGAAGTCGCCAAGACCAACCTGAGCAAACGCCGCACCATCGATAACCTGCTTGAGGAGCGCCGACTGCAAAAGCAATTGGCCGATTACGATTTTGATCTCTGACACTTGAAAGCCTCCCGAACCGGAGGCTTTTTACTGTCTGAAGAACCTGCCACCGGGCATCCCATGATCCTTCGGCAGTCCGGACCATCAGACAAGCCCGTTGCGTTGTGCCAGCTCGATCAGGTCCACCAGCGACCGGGCGTTGAGCTTCAATAACAGACGAGTCTTGTAGGTACTGACGGTCTTGTTGCTGAGAAACATGCCATCGGCAATTTCCTTGTTGGTCTTGCCACGTGCCAATTGCTGCAACACCATCATTTCGCGCCCCGAAAGACGGTCCACCATATCGGACTCACTGGCATTCCCCAGGCTGGTACGCACGGTATGCAGGGCCTGGTTCGGAAAATAGCTGTAACCGGACAGCACAGCTTTGATCGCACTGAGCAACTCTGTCAGATCCTGTTGTTTACAGACATCCCCCGCCGCACCCGACTGCATGCAGCGCATCGAAAAGTGCCCAGGCGCCTGCGAAGTCAGTACCAGAACTTTCAAGGGCATGGCTGTCGCGTTCAAGCGTGCAATAACTTCCAGACCATCCAGTTTCGGGATTCCAATATCCAGAATGACGATATCCGGCATCTGGTCGCGTGCAAGTTGTAACGCATCCACACCGTTATCTGTTTCGGCAATAACTTCGTAGCCATGACGTTCCATCAGCATACGCACAGCAAGACGAATGACGGGGTGATCATCCACGATCAGCACTTTATTCATGGGCAAGTCCAGTTTCGCTGTTCGAATTTTTAGAGCACGCACAATAGCGTAGTCGTCTACTGGGTGGCACATCAGAGCGATCCGGCACTTGCAGCGAAAGACATCCCCTACAAGCATTGAGGATTAATCCTACAAAAAACCTCTAGTTTGCTTGTGCGATTGAAAAAATATTCTCAACCTTCTCATTTCGCCGAGAAAATTTGCCGCGAAGTGTTTAAAGAACAGCCCCCTTCCACTCAAACTTCAACTTGATTAAACACTTCCGACACCCAAGTCATCCAGCTGCGCCCCACAGCCTGCCTTGAGGGTTGCCATCTGTACTCACGGCACGAAACCCATAGCAACTTCATAATTTACAGTCAGAACATTACAAAACTTCTAACCAGTAACTTTACTTGCTATAAACACCCACAAGACTTACAACAAAAATTCTTCACCAAACACCCCACTAAACCTTCACTCGAAAGAATGAGCAAACTATAAGCATGCTGAAACTCAAAAGAAAAATCACTAATCCAATGACAGTCATCGCCATATTTGCGGTTATATCCGAAACCTCTGCGGCGGTATCCCTACCCTTTCTCGCCAACAAGGAGCGTGAAATCTACGTCTGGTTTTTGATCAGTTTCCCGGTTTATCTATTGTTTCTTTTTTTTGTCACGCTGAACTTCAATTACCGGTCCCTTTATGCGCCCTCTGATTTCGGCAAAGACAAGAACTTTCTCAAGGCCGGAAAAGGGAGCCTCGACAAGCGCCATCCCGGCAATAAATCGCATCACGAGGATAAAGCATCACAAGGCGGTGCAATCTACCGGCGCACACAGCCGCAAGCCCCAGGCCATGGTGGTGACATGCGGCGCCCTCATAGCGTGCCTGATCCTCCAGAACCCGACGCACTGCCCCATGCCATCCTTCAACACCTGATTCACTTGCCGGCCTCAAAGAGTGATTTGTGTTTTATCGATGCACGCCAGACAACGCTCAAGAGCGATCTTGCCGCCATTCTGGCAAACACCGGTTCCCCGCATAAGAGAGCGACACGGGTCATCGTGTTGCTGTCCTGCCACACGTCGAACGAGTTGCTCAAACGCCATGTGGCCCGGCAACTCAAACAGCCAAGGAAAGGCACGATCACAACGCTCTGTATTATTTACAACGTGTGTTCGCAGGAACTGACGATACTGTGAAAACGCTGACGCCAACCTGTATCTGTGAGCAGAACGATTGAAAACCGATAAGCCGTATCGACCAAACAACGCAAAAAAAATGGCGGCCTGTTCGAAAACAGAGCCGCCATTTCTTAATGCGCCTGACGGTATCAGAACAACTTGCGACCCTTGTTGGCAGCAATACGCATGCGCAGCGCGTTGAGCTTGATAAAGCCCGCCGCGTCGGCCTGGTTGTAAGCGCCACCGTCTTCTTCGAAGGTCGCGATGTTGGCGTCGAACAGCGAATCGTCGGACTTGCGGCCGGTCACGATCACGTTGCCCTTGTACAGCTTCAGGCGAACCACGCCGTTCACGTTGACCTGCGAAGCATCGATCATCTGTTGCAGCATCAGACGCTCCGGGCTCCACCAGTAACCGGTGTAGATCAGGCTGGCGTATTTCGGCATCAGCTCGTCTTTGAGGTGAGCGACTTCACGGTCCAGAGTGATCGATTCAATGGCGCGGTGAGCGCGCAGCATGATGGTGCCGCCCGGGGTTTCGTAGCAGCCACGGGACTTCATGCCGACGTAACGGTTCTCGACGATGTCGAGACGGCCGATACCATGAGCACCACCGATCTTGTTCAGCGTCGCCAGTACGGTGGCCGGGGTCATTTCGACGCCGTCCAGCGCAACGATGTCGCCGTTACGGTAGGTCAGTTCCAGATACTGCGGCTTGTCAGGAGCGTTCTCTGGCGAGACGGTCCAGCGCCACATGTCTTCTTCGTGCTCGGTCCAGGTGTCTTCCAGCACGCCACCTTCATAGGAGATGTGCAGCAGGTTGGCATCCATCGAGTACGGGGATTTTTTCTTGCCGTGACGCTCGATAGGGATCGCGTGCTTCTCGGCGTAGTCCATCAGCTTCTCGCGGGACAGCAGGTCCCACTCGCGCCATGGAGCAATCACTTTCACGCCTGGCTTGAGTGCGTAGGCACCCAGTTCGAAACGCACCTGGTCGTTGCCTTTGCCGGTAGCGCCATGGGAAATGGCGTCGGCGCCGGTTTCGTTGGCGATTTCGATCAGGCGTTTGGCGATCAGCGGACGTGCGATGGAAGTACCCAGCAGGTACTCGCCTTCGTAAACGGTGTTGGCGCGGAACATCGGGAACACGAAATCGCGCACGAATTCTTCGCGCAGGTCATCGATGTAGATTTCTTTGACGCCCATGGCCTGAGCCTTGGCGCGAGCCGGCTCGACCTCTTCGCCCTGACCCAGGTCAGCAGTGAAGGTCACCACTTCACAGTTATAAGTATCCTGCAGCCACTTGAGGATCACCGAAGTGTCCAGGCCGCCGGAATACGCCAGAACGACCTTGTTTACGTCCGCCATGCCATCACTCCACGGGGTTCTACGGAAAGCCGAGGAGTCTACCGCTCAAATGCGATAATTTACAGAGGCGCGACAGCTTAAGACGACAAAGCGACAGAATCTGTCGAGAGCGCGACGATGACCGGCGAGTCAGGAAGTCGCCGCAGCATTGGCAGGCGTACTGGCTTGCGGCGCTGGAGCGGTGGTCGGTGCCACCCGAGCCAGCTTCACGCTGACCCGACGATTCTTCGCCCGGTTGGCCGCGCTGGTGTTCGGAACCAGCGGGTATTGCTCGCCATGGAAGCGCACGGTGATCTGCGATTCAGCGATGCCGTTGGCCTTGAAGAAGTCGACTACCGCCAGTGCGCGGCGACGCGACAGTTCGCGGTTGGTCAGCCGGTTGCCGCTGTTGTCGGAATGGCCGTCGAGTTCGATGTGATTGACCGTCGGATCGGCCTTCATGTACTCGAGCATCACTTGCAGCCTGGCCTTGGCGTCGGCATCCAGATCGGTGCCTTCGCCAGGGAAGCCTATCTGCGACTGTTTGACCTGATCGAAATTCTGCGGCAGCAATTTCGCCACACACGTCTGGTATTCGTTGAAAGCCTTGCTGAACTTGACGGGCAACAGGCGCACTTCAGACACCCTGCCATCCCCGGAAGCACGGCGCACCACCGGGCTGCGACCGTCGAGCAAACCGCTGATCAAGCCACCGGCCTGAGATTGCGAACTGTTGAACAGCACATTGCCGGTGCCGATCCTGACACTGCCCAGATTGATATCGTTGCGTCCTGGCTGCCATGGCGCCGCCGCCGCGAGCAAGGTCGCCGAACCACCGCCGAGCATGGCGTTGAACGCGTTCAGGCGAAAAGTCGCCTGCTCGCCGGCCTTGCGCACGAACTGGCCCGAGCCGAAATCGGTGATCGGCTGGGTCAGACGGCACTCGAACTTGTCGCCCTCGACCGTCCACTCAATGTTCTCCAGACGAGTCTGGTAGGTCAGCGCCATCGCGGGGAGGCTGGCAAACACACTGAGCAAGGCTAAATATCGCTGGCGCACGGGAGGCTCCATTGGCTTCTGTAACACAAAGACCGATTCACACTATGTTTACGGCATACCTACGGGATATCGGAAGGTTCCTGCAAAACTTGATAGCGAGTGCCTGCAAGAGTCTTTTCCGGTAGCATTCCCCTCAGTTTGACCCGCCTGGAATCCCCTCATGTCCGACCGCCTGACCCTGCTGCGTCCCGACGACTGGCACATTCATCTTCGCGATGGTGCCGTGTTGACCAATACCGTTGCCGATGTTGCGCGCACCTTTGGCCGCGCCATCATCATGCCCAACCTGGTACCACCGGTGCGCAACGCCGCCGAAGCCGACGGCTATCGCCAGCGGATTCTCGCTGCCCGCCCGGCCGGCAGTCGCTTCGAACCGCTGATGGTGCTGTACCTCACCGACCGCACCCAGCCCGAAGAAATTCGTGAGGCCAAGGCCAGCGGTTTCGTGCACGCTGCCAAACTGTACCCGGCCGGCGCCACCACCAACTCCGATTCCGGGGTGACCAGCATCGACAAGATCTTCCCGGCGCTGGAAGCCATGGCCGAAGTCGGCATGCCGCTGCTGATCCACGGTGAAGTTACCCGTGGTGATGTCGACGTCTTCGACCGCGAAAAGATTTTCATCGATGAGCACATGCGCCGTGTGGTCGAGCGTTTCCCGACGCTCAAAGTGGTGTTCGAACACATCACCACCGGCGACGCCGTGCAGTTCGTCAACGAGGCTTCGGCCAACGTCGGCGCAACCATCACCGCGCATCACCTGCTGTACAACCGCAACCACATGCTGGTGGGCGGAATCCGGCCGCACTTTTACTGCCTGCCGATCCTCAAGCGTAATACGCATCAGGAAGCCCTGCTCGACGCCGCCACCAGTGGCAGCGCGAAGTTTTTCCTCGGTACCGACTCGGCGCCACACGCCCAGCACGCCAAGGAAGCCGCCTGCGGCTGCGCCGGCTGCTACACCGCCTACGCCGCTATCGAGATGTACGCCGAAGCGTTCGAACAGCGTAATGCACTGGACAAGCTCGAAGCGTTCGCCAGCCTCAACGGCCCGCGCTTCTATGGCCTGCCGACCAACACCGATCACATCACCCTGGTTCGTGAAGAATGGACCGCCCCGACCAGCCTGCCATTCGGCGAGCTGAACGTTATCCCGCTGCGCGCCGGTGAAAAACTGCGCTGGCGCCTGCTGGAGGAACACGCGTGAGTGAAGACCATTTCGACGACGAACTGGACGGTCAAGGTGGCGGCGGCGGTTCCCGTCATCCAATGGCAGCGCGCTTTCGCGGTTACCTGCCGGTTGTCGTTGACGTAGAGACCGGGGGCTTCAATTCGGCCACCGACGCTCTGCTGGAGATTGCCGCGACCACCATCGCCATGGATGAAAAGGGTTTCGTTTACCCGGACCACACCTATTTCTTCCGCGTTGAGCCATTTGAAGGCGCCAACATCGAAGCAGCGGCGCTGGAATTCACCGGGATCAAACTCGATCATCCGCTGCGCATGGCGGTCAGCGAAGAGACCGCACTGACCGACATCTTCCGTGGCATTCGCAAGGCGCTGAAAGCCAACGGCTGCAAACGGGCGATCCTGGTCGGCCACAACAGTAGCTTCGACCTTGGCTTCCTGAATGCCGCGGTGGCCCGACTGGACATGAAGCGCAACCCGTTTCATCCATTCTCCAGCTTCGACACCGCGACGCTGGCTGGCCTGGCGTACGGTCAAACGGTGCTGGCCAAGGCCTGTCAGGCCGCCGACATCGACTTCGACGGCCGTGAAGCGCACTCTGCGCGTTACGACACCGAGAAGACGGCCGAGCTGTTCTGCGGCATCGTCAACCGCTGGAAACAGATGGGCGGCTGGGAAGATTTCGACGACTGATCCTCGTTCGGGCGAATCCCGCGCATAAAAAAACCGGCCACGTGGGCCGGTTTTTTGTTTAATGCTTATAGAGCTTAAATTCTCGATCAATCCACATAACATAAAAAATTCGATCGTTCTTGTATCCCACCATCGCTACGCGCTCAAAAGCCCGAAACACCAACAATCTGACATCATCTGTCAAAAATGGTGGGATCCCCACTTTCAGGCTGTTTCTTTCGATCGTCTCACAGCCATATCGATGTCTATGCTCTTGACGAAGATCCCTCCAAGGCATTTTCCCAAGGATTCTAAGTCGCTCAAGCATTTTTGACCGCTCGACGACCTCGCAATCTTGAATACACCAACCATTCTGCAGAAATTCAAATGAGAAAACCGGAGGCTTGGCTTCAGACGTATCGATCTCAACGGGTGCTGTCCTTGCCTTGACTTTACCCGCTGGTTCGCTTTCCCTGCGCTTTAACTTTCCCATTTGTCAGTTCACCAAATGATCCCGGAAATACTCCTGCATGTCGCTAGTTGGAATTTCTCTACTAAATTCTCCTTCCTTGAAGTGCTTACGCCAAGGCATCTCTTCATGTGTCAACTGTCGAAGCTTCCATGCCGAGAACTGACCATAAACATCAAACACCTCGTTGAGCAGACTTTGTTGTTCTGCAGTGAAAACACCGGGATTGAAGTCATTTGGTAGAGGAATGGGACCGGAGCCAAACTGGCTAAACTTACGATACAAATCCGGCACCACCGGTCCGTGCATCCATGCTTCCAACTTTTCAGGAAAAAGAGCTTTTCCATGGAGGGCCAGGCTGAATCCCTGAGCGTAATAGACCAGTTTTTGGATTTTGAGATTGGAAATCTCACCATCCTGCCCTTCCAAGCAAAGGAAATAATCCGCAACATCCAAGCTACTAGGCATTTGAATCCCCTTGTATATCATGCAAGTCCTTTGCATTTTCCATATCTAAAATGAGGCGCGATTCTGACCAAGTCAACAACAGTCGTCAATTTTGTATTGACAGGAGGCGCCTTACTTGTTCCAGCACAACCTTAATCGAATACTGTTTTTTTATCCAGCCCTCTGCATCCTTAAACGGCACCTACGGAACGCGGTTTTCTAACCCCGCGCATGAAAAAACCGGCCACTTGGGCCGGTTTTTTTGTACCGCGACGTTGCGCCTTACAGGGCAGCAGCGTTCTCGGTCAGGTAAGCCGCAACGCCTTCTGGCGAAGCGTTCATGCCTTTGTCGCCTTTCTTCCAGTTGGCAGGGCAGACTTCGCCGTGCTCTTCGTGGAATTGCAGAGCGTCGACCAGACGGATCAGCTCTTCCATGTTACGGCCCAGCGGCAGGTCGTTGATGATCTGCGAGCGGACAACGCCCTTGTCATCGATCAGGAACGCGCCACGGAAAGCCACGCCGCCTTCGGACTCAACGTCGTAGGCCTTGGCGATTTCGTGCTTCATGTCGGCAGCCATGGTGTATTTCACCTGGCCGATGCCGCCGTTGTTGACCGGGGTGTTGCGCCAGGCGTTGTGGGTGAAGTGCGAGTCGATCGACACCGCGACCACTTCCACGTTGCGCGCCTTGAAGTCGGCCATGCGGTTGTCCAGAGCGATCAGCTCGGACGGGCAGACGAAGGTGAAGTCCAGTGGGTAGAAGAACACCAGGCCGTATTTGCCTTTGATGGCCGAGGACAGGGTGAAGCTGTCAACGATCTCGCCATTGCCGAGTACGGCCGGGACGGTGAAGTCAGGGGCTTGTTTGCCTACGAGTACGCTCATGGATATCTCCTGGTGAATAACTTGAAGTTCAGGGTCCGGGCCAGCCTGCCACCCTCAGGCGACAGCCCTGTGACACGAACCCTCTTCGCAAGGGCCGACTATCATACACTGCGTTTTTCGCCTGTCCTTAACGGTTTTTGCCCAAAGCGGATAACGGGGCAGCATTTTCGGGGCCAGGCAAAAAGCCAGTAATCGCCGTTCGTCGGTCACGCCTGTCAATCAGCTGAAGCGCACAGAAAGCACTTTGACAATCATTCTCGTTAACATTAAGATCCATCGCAATTGAGTCTCAACCAGCGACGGTTCTCACTTATGTATGTTTGTCTCTGCACTGGCGTCACCGACGGACAGATCCGCGAAGCGATTTATGAAGGTTGCTGCAGCTATAAAGAAGTCCGCCAGGCCACCGGCGTTGCCAGCCAATGCGGCAAATGTGCCTGTCTTGCCAAGGAAGTGGTTCGCGAAACCCTGACCAAGCTGCAAACTGCCCAGGCTGCGATTCCCTATCCTGTAGAATTTACAGCTGCGTAATTACCCCCTATTTCAAAAAACCGGACTTATGTCCGGTTTTTTTATGCCTGCAAATCAAGCGGTTAGGCGCTAGACGCGGAACACAAACATTCTTATTCAGATTTAATTTCATTTATTATTCAATAACTTAGGTTTGACACTTATAAATACCAAGCTCAAACTCCGCCTTATATACAGCTATTACAGGGCAGGACTCCCATCATGAAAGGCGACATTACAGTCATCCAGCATCTCAACAAGATCCTTGCCAATGAGCTGGTCGCGATCAATCAGTACTTCCTGCATGCACGCATGTATGAAGATTGGGGCCTGAACAAGCTGGGCAAGCACGAGTACCACGAGTCCATCGACGAGATGAAGCACGCGGACAAGCTGATCAAGCGCATCCTGTTCCTCGAAGGCCTGCCGAACGTGCAGGATCTGGGCAAGCTGCACATTGGCGAGCACACCAAGGAAATGCTGGAGTGCGACCTGCGAATCGAGAAGACCGGCCACGCGGACCTGAAAGCCGCCATTGCACATTGCGAATCGGTAGGCGATTTCGGCAGCCGTGAACTGCTCGAAGACATTCTTGAATCCGAAGAAGAACATATCGACTGGCTGGAAACCCAACTGGGCCTGATCGATAAAGTCGGTCTTGAGAACTATCTGCAATCGCAGATGGGCGAAGAGTAAGTTAGCGCCTGCTAAACTCGCGACACTAAAAAGCCCCGCCCTCTTTCGAGGTGCGGGGCTTTTTATTGGCAAATCCGGGATCAGGCTTCGGACTTGTTCGCAGCTGCCGCTTCGACTGCAGCCTTGATGGTGCTTTGCAGCGAACCGTCTGCAGCCATCTCGGTCATGATGTCGCTACCGCCGACCAGCTCACCGCCGACCCACAGTTGCGGGAAAGTCGGCCAGTTGGCGTACTTCGGCAGATTGGCGCGGATTTCCGGGTTCTGCAGGATGTCCACGTACGCAAACTTTTCGCCACACGCCATCACAGCCTGCGCAGCTTTCGCGGAGAAGCCACACTGCGGGGCATTCGGCGAGCCTTTCATGTAAAGCAGAATGGTGTTGTTGGCAATCTGCTCTTTAATCGTTTCGATGATATCCATGGAGCACCTCGGCTGAACTTTCCGACTCATGGGTCGGCACGGTGACGCATTGTAACGGAATCCAGAGCGCCATGCTCGGTCTCCCCGACAGTCACTTTCAGGCCGCCGCCACCGTCACCGGCACACCATTAAGCGCCGCGTTGCCCGACAATTCATCGAGCTGACATTCATCGGTCAGATCGTTCGCGCTCGAACCTGGCTGGCCACTGGCAATCGCCATTTGCACACCCGGGCGCGCATGGCCCCAGCCGTGCGGCAGGCTGACCACCCCTTTCATCATGTCCAGACTGCCGAGCACTTCCACTTCAATCTGCCCGACCCGCGAACTGACGCGCACCAGTTGACCATCGTTGAGCCCGCGACTGGCAAGGTCATCCGGGTGCATCAGCAACTGATGGCGCGGCTTGCCCTTCACCAGACGGTGATAGTTGTGCATCCACGAATTATTGCTGCGCACATGTCGGCGGCCAATCATCAACAGTTCATCGGCGGCGGGCGCCTGCAAGGCCGCGAAGCGTGCGAGGTCAGCGAGGATCTCTGGCGGAGCGGCCTGCACTCGCTGACTCGGCGTTTTCAGACGCGCCGCCAGATTCGGTTTCAGCGCCCCAAGATCGACGCCATGAGGATGATCGAACAACGTCGCCAGCGACAACTTGTGCTCGGAGGCATCCCCGTACAGGCCCATGCGCAGGCCCATATCGATCATTTTCGCCGGTGGCATCGTCGGTTTCAGTTCCTTGCCGGTCTTTTCAGCAAAAGCCTTGGCCAGGCCGACGAAGATCTCCCAGTCATGCAATGCGCCTTCAGGCTTGGCGAGAATCGCCCGATTGAAGCGAGTGACATTGCGCACCGCGAACAGGTTGAACGTGGTGTCGTAATGATCGTTTTCCAGCGCCGAGGTCGACGGCAGGATCAGGTCGGCGTAACGCGTGGTTTCGTTGATGTACAGGTCAATGCTGAGCATGAACTCCAGCCCGTCCAGCGCCTGCTCCAGTTGCCGCCCGTTCGGCGTCGACAACACCGGGTTGCCGGCCACGGTGATCAACGCGCGAATCTGCCCTTGGCCCTCGGTGAGCATCTCTTCGGCCAGCGCCGACACCGGCAGTTCGCCGCCGTACTCGGGCCGCCCGGACACCCGGCTCTGCCACTTGTTGAAATGCCCGCCCGAGGTCGATGCCACCAGGTCCACCGCCGGTTCAGTGCAAAGCGCGCCGCCGACCCGGTCGAGGTTGCCGGTGACCAGATTGATCAATTGAACCACCCAGTGACACAGGGTCCCGAATGCCTGGGTCGAAACCCCCATGCGCCCGTAACACACCGCACTCGGCGCGGCGGCGAAATCCCGCGCCAGTTGGCGGATCTGCTCGGCCGGCACGGCGCACAGCGGACTCATGGCCTCAGCGGTGAACGTCGCCACCGCCGCGCGCACCTCATCAAGGCCTTCGACCGGCAGATGACTGTCACGCGTCAGCCCTTCGCCGAACAGTGTATTGAGCACCCCGAACAGCAGCGCCGCGTCGCCGCCGGGGCGCACGAACAGGTGTTGATCGGCCATGGCAGCCGTTTCGCTGCGACGCGGATCAACCACCACCACTTTGCCGCCGCGAGCCTGAATCGCTTTCAGGCGTTTCTCGACATCGGGCACGGTCATGATGCTGCCGTTGGAGGCCAGCGGGTTGCCGCCCAGGATCAGCATGAAATCGGTGTGATCGATGTCCGGGATCGGCAGCAACAAGCCATGGCCGTACATCAGGTAACTGCTCAGGTGATGGGGCAGTTGATCGACCGAGGTCGCGGAGAAGCGATTACGGGTTTTCAGCAGGCCGAGAAAGTAGTTGCTGTGGGTCATCAGCCCATAGTTGTGCACACTCGGGTTGCCCTGATAGACCGCCACCGCGTTCTGTCCGTGTCGTTCCTGAATCGCCGCCAGACGCTCGGCCACCAGCGCAAAGGCCTCGTCCCACTCGATCGGTAGCCATTCGCTGCCAACCCGGCGCATCGGCTGGCGCAGGCGGTCAGGATCATTCTGGATGTCTTGCAGTGCCACGGCCTTGGGACAGATATGCCCACGACTGAAGGTATCGAGGGCATCCCCCTTGATCGAGGTGATCGCGACGCTGCCCTCGGTTTCAGTGGTCTCGATGGTCAGGCCGCAGATGGCTTCGCACAGGTGGCAGGCACGGTGATGGAGAGTCTTGGTCATGGCCAGTCTCTGTCTTGTTCTGGGCAGGCAACGGTGATGCCTGCGGGAACAAAACTATGGCCCGTGTGCGCAAGCGATGCCAGCGACGTTCGTCTTGTGAATCGACGGCTATCAGGCGAGCCGATAGCCCGTCAGGATCAGTTGGACGGCAACTGCGGCGGCGCCTGCAACTGGATTTCCTGAATGGTTTCGATCTGCTCGTGGGCGACGTGCACGCCAGTGAGTTCGCCGATCAACCGCCAATGCTCGTCGAGGCCGGCACTGATGGTCGCCATGCGATCGATCATGTGGCGGCCGGCGGTCTTGACCACTTCGTCTTCGCTGCGCAGCAACTCGAAGGACATCGAAGTCACCGAAGCGGTGAGGTGAGTCAGTGAGCGAGCCGTGTGGCCCAGCAGTTCCATTAACAGTTTTTCTTTCGATTCCATGCGGGGGCTTCCTGCGTCGCTCGAAACTTATTTATAACCCAGCACTTTGCTTTAGCAAATGTTTCAGCCTGAACATCCGACCAAGCGAAACCGCAACCGTACAGTCTTGAACCGACCCGAGTGACACCCTCCCCGCCACGCCGGATTGCCAAGCCTGTCGGGGCCAGTGTACAAAGGGGCTCGCTGCTGTCCTGAACCCGGCTTCAAACGCGTGACCGCCACCGGCGGTTCGCCCTCCGAATCCCGCAAAAACCGTAGCCTATTGGAAAAACGCGACATTTAGTGTCAATATCGCGCCTTCCCCTATTTCGTCGCCCCGTGCGGCTTACGCCGCAGGTCTCGCCCGTTGTTCACTTAAACAAGGCTTTGAGCATCTGCGGTTTGTAGCAAAAAGGTAGTCAATGATGAGCGCAAGGCACTTTCTCTCCCTGATGGATTGCACGCCCGAAGAGCTGGTCAGCGTGATCCGTCGAGGCGTTGAGCTCAAGGACCTGCGTAACCGCGGCGTACTGTTCGAGCCGCTGAAAAACCGCGTCCTGGGGATGATCTTCGAGAAATCCTCGACCCGTACCCGGATCTCCTTCGAGGCCGGCATGATCCAGCTCGGTGGCCAGGCGATCTTCCTGTCGCCGCGCGACACCCAGCTGGGCCGTGGCGAGCCGATCGGCGACTGCGCCATCGTCATGTCGAGCATGCTCGATGCGGTGATGATCCGTACCTTTGCCCATAGCACCCTGACCGAATTCGCCGCCAACTCGCGCGTGCCAGTGATCAACGGCCTGTCCGATGACCTGCACCCGTGCCAGTTGCTGGCCGACATGCAGACCTTCCTTGAGCACCGTGGCTCGATCCAGGGCAAGACGGTGGCCTGGATCGGCGACGGCAACAACATGTGCAACAGCTATATAGAAGCGGCGATCCAGTTCGACTTCCAGTTGCGCGTTGCCTGCCCCGAAGGCTACGAGCCGAACCCTGAATTCGTGGCCAAGGCCGGCGATCGCGTGACCATCGTCCGCGATCCAAAGGACGCCGTGCGCGGCGCGCATCTGGTGAGCACCGACGTCTGGACCTCAATGGGCCAGGAAGAGGAAACCGCCAAGCGCCTGAAGCTGTTCGCACCATTCCAGGTCAATCGCGCCCTGCTCGACCTCGCTACCGAGGACGTGCTGTTCATGCATTGCCTGCCTGCCCACCGTGGCGAAGAAATCAGCCTCGACCTGCTTGATGACCCGCGCTCCGTCGCCTGGGATCAGGCAGAAAACCGTCTCCACGCACAGAAGGCCCTGCTCGAGTTCCTCGTCGAACCGGCATATCACCACGCATGAGCCATGAATTACTGCTGAACCTGCGCAACCTCGCTTGCGGCTATCAAGATCAACCCGTGGTGCAGAACCTCAATCTGCACCTCAACGCCGGTGACATCGGCTGCCTGCTCGGTTCGTCTGGCTGCGGCAAGACCACCACCCTGCGCGCCATCGCCGGTTTTGAACCGGTGCACGAAGGGGAAATCCAGCTGGGTGGCGAGACCATTTCCAGCGCCGGTTTCACCCTGGCCCCGGAGAAACGCCGGATCGGCATGGTGTTCCAGGACTACGCGCTGTTCCCGCACCTGAGCGTCGCGGACAACATCGCCTTCGGTATCCGCAAGCACCCGAACAAGGAACGCGTCACCGAAGAACTGCTGGAACTGGTCAACCTGAAAAACCTCGGCAAGCGCTTCCCGCACGAGCTGTCCGGCGGCCAGCAACAGCGTGTCGCCCTCGCCCGCGCCCTGGCACCGGAACCGCAACTGCTGCTGCTCGACGAGCCGTTTTCCAACCTCGACGGCGAGCTGCGGCGCAAGCTCAGCCACGAAGTGCGCGACATCCTCAAGGCCCGTGGCACCAGCGCGATTCTGGTGACCCACGACCAGGAAGAAGCCTTCGCCGTGAGCGATCACGTCGGCGTATTCAAGGAAGGTCGGCTGGAGCAGTGGGACACGCCTTACAACCTCTACCACGAGCCGGCGACACCGTTCGTGGCGAGCTTCATCGGTCAGGGCTATTTCATTCGCGGCCAGCTCAGTAGCCCGGAATCGGTGCAGACCGAACTCGGCGAACTGCGCGGCAACCGGGCCTATACCTGGCCAGTGGGCGGTGCGGTGGATGTACTGCTGCGTCCGGATGACATCGTTTACGCGCCGGACAGTGCGCTTAAAGCACGGATTGTCGGCAAGACCTTCCTCGGCGCCTCGACCCTGTATCGCCTGCAACTGCCGACCGGCGCGCAGCTGGAATCGATTTTCCCGAGCCATGCTGATCATCAGGTGGATGCAGAGGTCGGGATTCGTGTTGCCGCTGAACATCTGGTGTTGTTCCAGGCCAGCGGCAGCACTGCTGCGCAAATTCCAGCTGCCGAAAACGGCGTACGCCGCTACAGCGCAGCCCTCTGATCCAACACCATCCCCCTGTAGGAGTGAGCCTGCTCGCGATCGCGGTACATCCGTCACAGATAATTTGACTGATGTACCGCGATCGCGAGCAGGCTCACTCCTACAGGGGTTTTGCGTTAACCGAGGATCAGGGTGCCGCTGGCAACCAGCGTTGCATTGCCGCCAATCTTCACCCGCTCACCTTCCAGCCGGCAGAACAACTCCCCACCCCGCGCCGAACGCTGACACGCAGTCAGGCTCGATTTGCCCAGACGCTTGGCCCAGTACGGAATCAGGCTGCAGTGCGTCGAACCGGTCACCGGGTCTTCATTGATGCCGATCGCCGGGGCGAAATAACGCGAGACGAAATCATGCTGGTTGCCGCGCGCCGTTACGATCGCACCGAGCCAAGGCAATTTCGCCAGGGCAACCATGTCCGGTGTGCAGTCGAGCACTGCCTGCTCCGACTCCAGCACCACGAACAACTCGTTGGAGCCGAGCACATCCACCGCCTCGACACCCAACGCGCGCTCGACATCCAGCGTCACGCCAATCTCTGAAGGCACGATCGACGGGAAGTCCAGCCACAGGCGATCACCCTCGCGACTGACGCTCAACGGCCCGGACTTGCAGATGAAGTCCAGGCGCTCGGTGTTTTCCTTATAAACCTCGAACAACACGTAGGCGCTGGCCAGCGTCGCATGCCCACACAACGGCACTTCAGTGGTCGGGGTGAACCAGCGGATATGCCACGCCGCGCCTTCGCGCACCACGAAAGCAGTTTCCGCCAGGTTGTGTTCGGCGGCGATCTTCTGCATCAAGTCGTCCGCAAGCCAAGTATCCAGCCGATAGACCATCGCCGGATTACCACTGAACGGCCGATCACTGAACGCGTCGACCTGATGAAACTCGAGCTGCATAACCTTCTCCCTGAGTCAGTCGGCAGAGCATGCAGCTCGAGCCGGATTAGCGCCAGTGACAGAACCGGTCAATTTTCTTGATACAGAGAGCAGCGTTACGCACGACCGATGTCGGCGAATTTGGCCTGGGTGTGTTCGGCCAGCACCGCAGGCGCCAGTTCGACTTCCAGCCCACGCCGGCCGGCACTGACATAAATAGTCGCAAAACCCTGAGCCGAGTTATCGATGAAGGTCCGCAGGCGTTTTTTCTGCCCCAGCGGGCTGATGCCGCCCAGCAGGTAACCCGTGGAACGCTGCGCAGCGGCCGGGTCGGCCATCTCGACTTTTTTCACCCCTGCGGCGTGCGCCAGGCCCTTGAGGTCGAGACTTCCGACGACCGGCACGACGGCCACCAGCAATTCACCTTTTTCACTGGCGGCCAACAGCGTCTTGAACACCTGCGCCGGCTCCAGTGCCAGTTTTTCCGCGGCCTCCAGCCCATAGGACGCGGCCTTCGGGTCATGTTCGTAACTGTGCACGCGATGTTCGGCACGAACTTTTTTCAACAAGTCCAACGCAGGGGTCATGGCAGCTCCAGGCTCGGCATCCACAGAAAAAACCTGTGCCGGATTCTAGGCCATCACATCGTAAAAGGCTCTACCGCAAGCCCCGATTCCCGGGCTTTGCAGGGAAAGCGCAGGGTTATCGTCGCGGTCATCCGCAGGATCATTCAGCCGACTGATAGTTTAATTGTGACCGATGGTTCACTTTCGACCTTTGACAGGTTTGTTTCTTGTCTATATTTTTTCGAATCTGAATAATGTAAGAATTATCGTCACCGCAGCACCCAGCAGTAAACCGGGAACAGGATGGGGATCCTGCCCCGGGGAAAATCGCGCTCTGCCCAGACGGCAAACGCGCCAGACAACAACAAAAACCGAGGTTTTCAATGACAACTGCTTTACAGCAACCATCGCTTTCGAGCCAATGCATGGCCGAGTTTCTGGGTACTGCACTGCTGATCTTTTTCGGCACTGGCTGTGTCGCCGCGCTCAAAGTCGCGGGTGCCAGCTTCGGCCTGTGGGAAATCAGCATCATCTGGGGCGTCGGCGTGAGCATGGCGATCTACTTGACCGCCGGGGTCTCCGGCGCACACCTGAATCCCGCCGTGAGCATCGCCCTGAGCATTTTCGCTGACTTTGAAAAGCGCAAACTGCCGTTCTACATTCTGTCGCAGATCGCCGGCGCCTTCTGCGGCGCGCTGTTGGTTTACACGCTGTACAGCAACCTGTTCTTCGATTACGAACAAACCCACCACATGGTGCGTGGCTCGGCCGCCAGCCTTGAGTTGGCCTCGGTGTTCTCGACATTCCCCAATCCAGTGCTGTCCACCGCTCAGGCATTCCTGGTCGAGGTGATCATTACCGCGATCCTGATGGGCGTGATCATGTCCCTGACCGACGACAACAACGGCCTGCCGAAAGGCCCGCTGGCGCCGCTGCTGATCGGTTTGCTGATCGCGGTGATCGGCAGCTCGATGGGTCCGCTGACCGGTTTTGCGATGAACCCGGCGCGTGACTTCGGTCCGAAACTGATGACTTTCTTCGCCGGCTGGGGTGAAATTTCCTTCACTGGCGGCCGCGATATTCCGTACTTCCTGATTCCGATTTTTGCACCGATTGTCGGTGCCTGCCTCGGCGCTGCCGGGTATCGCGGGCTCATCGCCCGTCACCTGACCGGCGCCACACCTGCTACAAAGGATGCAGAACCGGCCATTGACGGCAAACCAAGAACTTCTTGAAACAGTCGGCGCGGGCTCCTGCCAATCCGAGCCCGCGCCACGGCCCACTCTCCCTTATTTCGTCCAAGGCAATCGACATGACCGACATTCAAAATAAGAACTACATCATTGCCCTCGACCAGGGTACGACCAGCTCCCGCGCGATCATTTTCGACCGCGATGCGAACGTGGTCTGCACCGCCCAGCGCGAATTCGCTCAGCACTACCCGCAAGCCGGTTGGGTCGAACACGATCCGATGGAAATCTTCGCCACCCAGAGCGCGGTGATGGTTGAAGCGCTGGCCCAGGCTGGCCTGCATCACGACCAGGTGGCCGCCATCGGCATCACCAACCAACGTGAAACCACCGTGATCTGGGACAAGACCACCGGCCGCCCGGTGTACAACGCGATCGTCTGGCAGTGCCGCCGCAGCACCGAGATCTGCCAGCAGCTCAAGCGCGATGGCCACGAAGAATACATCCGCGACAACACCGGCCTGGTCACCGACCCGTACTTCTCCGGCACCAAGCTGAAGTGGATCCTCGACAACGTCGAAGGCAGCCGCGAGCGTGCGCGCAACGGCGAACTGCTGTTCGGCACCGTCGATAGCTGGCTGATCTGGAAATTCACCGGCGGCAAAGTGCACGTCACCGACTACACCAACGCCTCGCGCACCATGCTCTTCAACATCCATTCGCTGGAATGGGATTCGAAGATGCTGGAAATCCTCGACATCCCGCGCGAGATGCTTCCGCAAGTCAAAGCCTCCTCGGAAATCTACGGCCGCACCAAGAGCGGCATCGCCATCGGCGGGATCGCCGGTGACCAGCAAGCGGCCCTGTTCGGCCAGATGTGCGTCGAGCCGGGTCAGGCGAAAAATACCTACGGCACCGGCTGCTTCCTGTTGATGAACACCGGCGACAAAGCGGTGAAATCCCAGCACGGCATGCTCACCACTATCGCTTGCGGCCCGCGTGGCGAAGTCGCTTATGCGCTGGAAGGCGCAGTGTTCAACGGCGGTTCCACCGTGCAATGGCTGCGCGATGAACTGAAGATCATCAACGACGCCCACGACACCGAATATTTCGCCAACAAAGTGAAGGACAGCAACGGCGTGTACCTGGTACCGGCGTTCACCGGTCTCGGCGCTCCGTACTGGGACCCGTATGCCCGTGGCGCGCTGTTCGGCCTGACCCGTGGTGTACGCGTTGACCACATCATCCGCGCCGCACTGGAGTCGATCGCCTACCAGACCCGTGACGTCCTCGACGCCATGCAGCAGGACTCCGGCGAACGCCTCAAGGCCCTGCGCGTGGATGGCGGTGCGGTGGCCAACAACTTCCTCATGCAGTTCCAGGCCGACATCCTCGGCACCCAGGTCGAGCGTCCGCAAATGCGCGAAACCACGGCACTCGGTGCCGCTTACCTGGCCGGTCTGGCGTGCGGTTTCTGGGGCAGCCTGGACGAACTGCGCGGCAAGGCAGTGATCGAGCGTGAGTTCGAGCCGAGCCTGGACGAAGTCGAAAAAGAGAAGCTGTACAAAGGCTGGAAAAAAGCTGTCAGCCGCACCCGTGACTGGGCGCGTGAGGACGCTGAATAAGCCAACCTGAGGATTGAATAAAGCGGTCCAAACAGCGTGAAAGCGTAGCGAGCGAAGGAAAGACAAGGCAAAAACAGGCGAGGACCGGCTGGGGTCGCACTCGACTTTACGGGTTTGTAAATGAGCAGTCCGAGCCTGTGTTTAACGCAGTATTTCCGAGCGCAGTAGCTTTCACGTTGTCTGGAAACTGGTAGGGAGCGGATTCCTGCGTCATCATGGGCAAATTTTGCACGGCAGCCCAAAGGAAGCCCCATGAATCTGCCTCCCCGTCAGCAGCAAATCCTCGAGCTGGTCCGCGAACGCGGCTATGTGAGCATCGAGGAAATGGCCACGCTGTTCGTTGTTACCCCGCAAACCATCCGCCGCGACATCAATCAGCTCGCGGAAGCCAATCTGTTGCGTCGCTACCATGGCGGCGCGGCCTACGATTCCAGCGTCGAAAACACTGCCTATGCGATGCGCGCCGACCAGATGCGCGACGAAAAACAACGCATCGGTGAAGCCATCGCTGCGCAGATCCCCGATCACGCCTCGCTGTTCATCAACATCGGTACCACCACCGAATCGATTGCCCGCGCCCTGCTCAACCACAATCACCTGAAGATCATCACCAACAACCTGCACGTCGCCTCGATGCTCAGCGCCAAGGATGATTTCGACGTGCTGCTGACCGGCGGCAACGTACGCCGTGACGGTGGCGTGGTCGGTCAGGCGAGCGTGGACTTCATCAATCAGTTCAAGGTTGATTTTGCCCTGGTGGGCATCAGCGGTATCGACGAAGACGGCAGTCTGCTCGACTTCGACTATCAGGAAGTGCGCGTCTCCCAAGCGATCATCGCCAATGCACGGCAGGTAATCCTGGCGGCGGACTCCAGCAAGTTCGGGCGCAATGCAATGATTCGCCTTGGCCCGATCAGCCTGATCGATTGCCTGGTCACCGATCAACAGCCAGTGCCGGCATTGGCGCAGTTGCTAAGCCAGCACAAGATTCGTCTGGAGGTCGTTTAACCCTTTTGCACTTCACTGTTTGCAAGAACCTCTTCGCGAGCAAGCCCGCTCCCACAGTGGGATGAGAGGGGCTGACAAATCTTGTGGCTGGTTCAAATACCTGTGGGAGCGGGCTTGCTCGCGAAGAGGTACTTACAAACAGCACATCTCTAGCGCTCTTGCGCGCCTCTAATGTTCGAAAATTTTCTTTTAACCGCCCTTCGATGAGTTTTTTCAATCGAACGTGACTGGCTGTGCGCGTCTTTATGGGCTACCATTTTCGCAAATGAACATTTATGTTCGATTTCCAAGACAGAAAATCAAAAGAGTCCGAGGCCAGCCGATGTCCACATCTACCTTGCGTACGCCCCCTATCGCCGAGATCTATGATGTTGCCGTGATTGGCGGCGGGATCAATGGAGTGGGGATCGCAGCGGATGCCGCCGGTCGCGGTCTTTCGGTGTTCCTTTGCGAAAAGGATGACCTGGCCAGCCACACCTCGTCGGCCAGCAGCAAGCTGATCCACGGTGGCCTGCGCTACCTCGAACATTACGAATTCCGTCTGGTGCGTGAAGCACTGGCCGAGCGCGAAGTGCTGCTGGCCAAGGCGCCGCACATCGTCAAACCGATGCGTTTCGTGCTGCCGCACCGCCCGCACCTGCGTCCAGCGTGGATGATTCGTGCCGGCCTGTTCCTCTACGACAACCTCGGCAAACGCGAAAAACTCCCGGGTTCGAAAAGCCTGAAGTTCGGCGCCGACAGCGCGCTGAAAAGTGAAATCACCAAGGGTTTCGAATACTCCGACTGCTGGGTCGATGACGCCCGCCTCGTGGTGCTGAACGCCATGGCCGCCCGGGAAAAAGGCGCCCACGTGCACACCCAGACCCGTTGCGTCAGCGCCCGCCGCGCCAAGGGCCTGTGGCACCTGAACCTGGAACGCGCCGACGGCAGCCTGTTTTCGATCACCGCCAAAGCGCTGGTGAACGCCGCCGGCCCGTGGGTCGCCAAGTTCATCCGTGACGACCTGAAGATGGAATCGCCGTACGGCATCCGCCTGATTCAGGGCAGCCACATCATCGTGCCGAAACTGTACGAAGGTGATCACGCACACATCCTGCAAAACGAAGATCAGCGCATCGTCTTCACTATTCCGTACCTGAACCACTTCACCCTGATCGGCACCACTGACCGCGAATACACCGGCGACCCGGCCAAAGTGGCGATCACCGACGGCGAAACCGATTACCTGCTCAAAGTGGTCAATGCCCACTTCAAGAAGCAGATCAGCCGCGACGACATCCAGCACAGCTACTCGGGCGTGCGCCCACTGTGCAATGACGAATCCGACAACCCTTCGGCCGTGACCCGCGACTACACCCTGGCCCTGTCCGGCAGCGCAGAAGAAGCGCCATTGCTGTCGGTGTTCGGCGGCAAGCTGACCACCTACCGCAAACTCGCCGAGTCGGCGATGGCCCAACTGATGCCGTACTTCACCCAGATGCGTCCAAGCTGGACGGCCACCGCCACCCTGCCCGGCGGCGAAGACATGACCACGCCGCAAGCCTTGAGCGCGCTGATTCGTGACAAGTTCGACTTCGTGCCGACCGAGATCGCCCGCCGCTGGTCCACCACCTACGGCAGCCGCACCTGGCGCATGCTCGAAGGTGTGGAAACCCTGGCCGACATGGGCGAACACCTCGGCGGCGGGCTCTACACCCGTGAGGTCGACTACCTGTGCAGCGAAGAATGGGCAACCACCGCCCACGACATCCTGTGGCGCCGCAGCAAGCTGGGCCTGTTCACTACCCCGGCCGAGCAAGAGAAGCTGGCGGCGTACCTGGGCAAGGTCGAGCAGAACCGCAAGATTGAAGCGGCCTGATCCACCGGCCGATTGATAAGAAGCCCCTGAGTCTCACGATTCAGGGGCTTTTTTATAGGTCGTACGCCCTCCCCCTGTAGGAGTGAGCCTGCTCGCGATAGCTGTCTGGCATTCAACATCTGCGTTGGCTGACACTCCGCGATCGCGAGCAGGCTCACTCCTACAGGGAAGTCGCAGGAACTACGTTCGGATTTCCGAACGCGACCTTACGGTCGATTCGGTAAACCGGATCAGATCAGCCAAAAATAACCGACACAAAACTTTAATAACTTTCAAAATCAAGCAGTTAACTATTGTCGACTGGTCTGGCACGACTCATGCTCTACACTCTCTCGACGAATGACTGCCGTGCCAACACTTCAGGAGCCGTCAGGCATTCGAAGCACAAAAGGGCCGACGAACTGGCTCCATAAAAAAAACAATTCGAGGAAAATTTGATGCGCATCGTTCCCCATATCCTGGGCGCAGCCATTGCGGCCGCTCTGATCAGCACGCCAGTTTTCGCCGCCGAACTCACCGGCACCCTGAAGAAAATCAACGATTCCGGCACCATCACGCTCGCTCACCGCGACAGCTCCATTCCGTTTTCTTACATCGCGGATGCTTCCGGCAAACCCGTGGGCTACTCCCACGACATTCAAGTGGCCATCGTTGAAGCCCTGAAAAAAGACCTGAACAAGCCAGACCTGCAGGTCAAATACAACCTGGTGACCTCGCAAACCCGTATCCCGCTGATCCAGAACGGCACCGCGGATATCGAGTGCGGCTCCACCACCAACAACGCCGAACGCGCCCAGCAAGTCGACTTCACCGTCAACATCTTCGAAATCGGCACCCGTCTGCTGGTCAAGAAAGACAAGGATGGCAAGCCGTCCTACGCTGACTTTGCCGACCTGAAAGGCAAAAACGTCGTGACCACCGCTGGCACCACGTCCGAGCGCATCATCAAAGCGATGAACGCCGACAAGCAGATGGGCATGAACATCATCTCCGCCAAAGACCACGGCGAATCCTTCAACATGCTGGAAAGCGGCCGCGCCGTTGCCTTCATGATGGACGACGCCCTGCTGGCCGGTGAAGAAGCCAAGGCCAAGAAGCCGGCCGACTGGATCATCACCGGTACGCCGCAGTCCTTCGAAGCCTACGCGTGCATGGTTCGTAAAGACGACCCGGCCTTCAAGAAGGCTGTGGATGACGCCATTGTCGGCCTGTACAAGTCTGGCGAGATCAACAAGATCTACAGCAAGTGGTTCGAAAGCCCGGTTCCACCAAAAGGCCTGAACCTGAACTTCCCGATGAGCGACAAGGTTAAAGATCTGATCGCCAACCCGAGCGACAAGCCGGCGCCGGACGTAAAAATCTGATTCCTGACTAACCTGATCGCCTGAGGGAGCCACCCTCCCTCAGGCGTCTGTTACTACCTGCGAGCTTTACTGTGGAACACTCGACCTGGCGGTTTCCGAGCCGATCGCGTGTGCCTGGCGTTCAACGTCGGGCGGGAAAGGATCTTCCCCAAGCGGGTGCTTGTACATCGATCGATTTCGAGGGGAGACCCTAATGAATTACAACTGGGACTGGGGCGTGTTCTTCAAGTCCACCGGCGTTGGCAGCGAGACGTATCTCGACTGGTACATCGCCGGCCTGGGCTGGACCATTGCCATCGCTGTCGTGGCATGGATTATCGCCTTGCTGCTGGGCTCCATTCTGGGGGTCATGCGCACCGTGCCGAACCGCCTCGTATCAGGCATTGCGACCTGCTACGTGGAACTGTTTCGTAACGTGCCGCTGCTGGTTCAGCTGTTCATCTGGTACTTTCTGGTACCCGATCTGCTGCCGCAAAACCTGCAGGACTGGTACAAGCAGGACCTCAACCCGACCACCTCGGCCTACCTGAGCGTCGTCGTGTGCCTGGGCCTGTTCACCGCTGCCCGCGTCTGCGAACAAGTGCGCACCGGCATCCAGGCGTTGCCACGCGGCCAGGAATCCGCCGCCCGCGCCATGGGTTTCAAGCTGCCGCAGATCTACTGGAACGTGCTGCTGCCCCAGGCCTACCGCATCATCATTCCGCCGCTGACCTCGGAATTCCTCAACGTCTTCAAGAACTCCTCCGTGGCGTCCTTGATCGGCCTGATGGAACTGCTGGCGCAAACCAAACAGACCGCCGAATTCTCGGCCAACCTGTTTGAAGCGTTCACCCTGGCCACGCTGATCTACTTCACCCTGAACATGAGCCTGATGCTGCTGATGCGCATGGTCGAGAAGAAAGTCGCGGTGCCCGGCCTGATCTCCGTGGGGGGTAAATAATGGACTTCGATTTCAGCGGCATCATCCCCGCGATCCCGGGCCTGTGGAACGGCATGGTCATGACCTTGCAGTTGATGGTCATGGGCGTGGTCGGCGGCATCGTGCTGGGGACCATCCTCGCGCTGATGCGCCTGTCGTCCAGCAAACTGCTGTCGCGTGTGGCCGGCGCTTATGTGAATTACTTTCGCTCGATCCCGCTGCTGCTGGTGATCACCTGGTTCTACCTGGCGGTGCCGTTCGTGCTGCGCTGGATTACCGGCGAAGACACCCCGATCGGCGCGTTCACCTCCTGCGTCGTGGCCTTCATGATGTTCGAAGCCGCGTACTTCTGTGAAATCGTCCGGGCCGGCGTGCAGTCGATCCCCAAAGGCCAGATGGCCGCCGCGCAAGCGATGGGCATGACCTATGGCCAGACCATGCGTCTGATTATCCTGCCCCAGGCGTTCCGCAAGATGACCCCGTTGCTGCTGCAACAGTCGATCATCCTGTTCCAGGACACCTCGCTGGTCTACACCGTGGGCCTGGTGGACTTCCTCAACTCCGCCCGCTCCAGCGGCGACATCATCGGTCGTTCCAACGAGTTCCTGATCTTCGCCGGTGTCGTCTACTTCATCATCAGCTTTTCCGCCTCGCTGCTGGTCAAGCGTCTGCAAAAAAGGTTCGCCGTATGATCTCTATCAAAAACATCAACAAGTGGTATGGGGACTTCCAGGTGCTGACTGATTGCAGCACCGAGGTCAAAAAAGGCGAAGTGATCGTGGTCTGCGGCCCGTCGGGTTCGGGCAAGTCGACCCTGATCAAGTGCGTCAACGCGCTGGAGCCATTCCAGAAAGGCGACATCGTCGTCGACGGCACCTCGATCGCCGACTCGAAGACCAACCTGCCGAAGCTGCGCTCGCGCGTCGGCATGGTGTTCCAGCACTTCGAACTGTTCCCGCACCTGACCATCACCGAAAACCTGACCATCGCGCAGATCAAGGTACTCGGCCGCAGCAAGGAAGAGGCGACCAAAAAAGGCCTGCAACTGCTCGAGCGCGTAGGTCTCTCGGCGCACGCCCACAAGCACCCGGGGCAACTGTCCGGCGGTCAGCAACAGCGTGTGGCGATTGCCCGTGCGCTGGCGATGGACCCGATCGTCATGCTGTTCGACGAACCGACCTCGGCACTCGACCCGGAAATGGTCAACGAAGTGCTCGACGTGATGGTGCAACTGGCCCACGAAGGCATGACCATGATGTGCGTGACCCACGAAATGGGCTTCGCCCGCAAAGTGGCCGACCGCGTGATCTTCATGGACGCCGGCAAGATCATCGAAGACTGCCCGAAAGAGGAGTTCTTCGGCGACATCAGCGCCCGCTCCGAACGCGCGCAGCATTTCCTCGAGAAAATCCTGCAACACTAAAAACCACACACCGCTCCCACATTGGATCGATGACGATCCTGAGTTTTGTGTGGTGGTTGACCCAAGGCAACTGTGATGAAATGCGACCCCAATCTCTATCGCGCAGCGCCGCCATCACTTGCCGTGAAGCCCCGTCTGATTCGCCATTTGTTCCTGCCGCCGCTGATCATCGTGCTGATGATCGGGTTGGGTTACGTCGGCTTCTGGACCAGTGAACATTTCGGCATCCGCAGCCTCAGCGAAAACGGCCAGCGCCAGCTGGAACTGCACGCGCGCACGGTCGAAAGCGAGATCAGCAAGTACACCTACCTGCCCAGCCTGCTGGAACTGGAAACCAGTGTCCCGCAACTGCTGGCCGACCCGACGCCGGAACACCGGCAAACGGTCAACGCCTACCTTGAAGGCCTGAACCGGCGCAGCCGCAGTCGGGCCATCTACGTCATGGACACCACCGGCCGGGTGATGGCCACCAGCAACTGGCGCGACGTCGACAGTTATCTGGGTGAAGACCTGTCCTTCCGCGCCTATTTCCAAAGAGCCGTGCGCGGCGAACCCGGGCGTTTCTACGGGATCGGCAGCACCAGCGGCGAACCCGGTTATTACCTGGCCCATGGCCTGGAAGAACACGGCAAGATCATCGGCGTCGCCGTGGTCAAGGTGCGTCTCGAAGCGCTGGAGGAGCGCTGGCAACGGGCGCGCCTCGAAGCCTTCGTCAGCGACGAGAACGGCATCATCATTCTCTCCAGCGATCCGGCGCGGCGCCTCAAATCCGTCGTACCGCTGAGCGACGAGACCAAAGAGAAACTCGCCCGCAGCCTGCAGTATTACTGGTTCCCGCTCAACGAACTGCAACCGCTGGCCCGCGAAACCCTGGACGAGGGTGTGGAGAAACTGACCTTCCCGGCCAACAGCGAACTGAGCGCCGACGACGACAGCATCAGTTACCTGGCGCAGACCCGGCCGCTGAGCGACACACCGTGGAACTTCACCCTGCTCACGCCGTTGCAGGACTTGCGGCGCGAGGCGATCAACCAAGGGATTCTGGTGTCGGTTGCCTTCGCCCTGGTGGCGTTCCTGCTGATTGCCTGGAACGAGCGGCGCAAGGTCCTCGCCACCCGCCTCGCCGCCCGCGAAGCCTTGCAGGAAGCCAACAATCAGCTGGAGCGTCGGATTACCGAACGCACCACCGACCTGCGCGCCAGCAACGAACGCCTCAAGAGCCAGATCCGCGAACGGCGGCAGGCCGAAGAAACCCTGCGCCGCGCCCAGGATGAACTGGTGCAGGCCGGCAAACTCGCGGCCATCGGCCAGATGTCGACCAGCATTGCCCACGAATTGAACCAGCCGCTGGCGGCGATGCGCACGCTATCGGGCAACACCATTCGTTTCCTCGAACGCGGTCAGCTCGACGTCGCCAGCACCAACCTCAAGACCATCAACGACCTCATCGACCGCATGGGCCGGATCACCGCCAGCCTGCGCTCGTCCCCCCGCCGTGGTGACGACAAGGGCCAGGCCAGTCTTGGCAAAGCGGTGGACGCGGCGCTGCAATTGCTCGGTGCGCGGGTGGACAGCATGGCGCTGCAGTTGCACCGGCAGTTCATCGACGTGCAGTTGCAGATCGACCAGACCCGCCTCGAACAGATTCTGGTCAACCTGATCGGCAACGCCCTCGACGCCATGCAAGCACAACCGCAGCCGGAACTGTGGCTGGAAGGCGAAGAGTTCAACGGCAAATATCGTCTGCGGGTGCGTGACAACGGCCACGGCGTCGATGCCGAAGCGCGCAAGCACCTGTTCGAACCGTTCTTCACCACCAAACCCGGCGAGCAGGGTCTGGGCCTCGGCCTGACCCTCTCCGCCAGCCTCGCTGCCGCCACCGGCGGCCACCTGGGTGTCGAACACCCGGCCAGCGGTGGCACCACCTTCGTCCTCAGTTTACCGTTGGTAAGCCCTACTCCTGCCGAGCCAATATGAACCACGACCTTAGTGTGCTGATCGTCGAAGACGACCCCCATGTGCTGCTTGGCTGCCAGCAGGCGCTGACCCTCGAAGACATTCCCTGCATCGGCGTCGGCAGTGCCGAAGAAGCGCTGGAGCAGGTCGGCGACAACTTTGCCGGCATCGTCATCAGCGACATCCGCCTGCCCGGCATCGATGGCCTCGAACTGCTGACCCGTCTCAAGCAACGCGACCGCAGCCTGCCGGTGGTGTTGATCACCGGTCACGGCGACATCTCCATGGCCGTCGGCGCGATGCAGAAAGGCGCCTACGACTTCATGGAGAAACCCTTTTCGCCGGAGCGTCTGGTGGACGTCGCCCGGCGTGCGCTAGAGCAACGCAGCCTCGCCCGGGAAGTCTCCTCGCTGCGGCGACAACTGGCCGAACGTGATTCCCTGGAAGGCCGGATCATCGGTCGTTCGCCAGCGATGCAGAACCTGCGCGAGCTGATCGCCAACGTCGCCGACACTTCGGCCAACGTGCTGATCGAAGGCGAGACCGGCACCGGCAAGGAACTGGTCGCGCGCTGCCTGCACGACTTCAGCCGGCGCCACACCAAGCAGTTCGTCGCGCTGAACTGCGGCGGCCTGCCGGAAAACCTCTTCGAAAGCGAGATCTTCGGTCACGAGGCCAACGCCTTCACCGGTGCCGGCAAACGGCGCATCGGCAAGATCGAACACGCCGACGGCGGCACGCTGTTCCTCGACGAAGTGGAAAGCATGCCACTGCCGATGCAGATCAAACTGCTACGGGTATTGCAGGAGCGCACTCTCGAACGCCTCGGCTCGAACCAGAGCGTGGCGGTGGATTGCCGGGTGATTGCGGCGACCAAGTCCGACCTCGACGAAGCAAGCAAGGCTGGCGAGTTCCGCAGCGACTTGTACTACCGCCTCAACGTGGTGACCCTGGAACTGCCGCCACTGCGCGAGCGTCGCGAAGACATCCTGCAACTGTTCGAACACTTCTCCCAGCAGTCGGCGCTGCGTTTCGACCGGGTGTTGCCGGAGCTGGACAACCAGACCCTGTCGAACCTGATGAGCCACGACTGGCCGGGCAACGTGCGTGAACTGCGCAACGTCGCCGAACGCTTTGCCCTCGGCCTGCCGGCGTTCAAGAAGTCCGGCGCTGGCAGTGCAGGCCAGAGCCTGGCGTTCGCCGAAGCGGTGGAAGCGTTCGAGCGCAACCTGCTCAACGACGCCTTGCAACGCAGCGGCGGCAACCTGACCCAGGCCAGCCTGGAGCTGGGAATGGCCAAGACCACGCTGTTCGACAAAGTGAAAAAGTACGGGTTGAGCCACTGATGGATCTGATTCTCAAAGCGGCACTCGGCGCGGCAGTCGTGGTGATCCTTGCCGCGCTGTCGAAGACCCGAAACTATTACATCGCCGGGCTGGTGCCGCTGTTTCCGACCTTTGCCCTGATCGCCCATTACATCGTCGGCAAGGGCCGCTCGATCGACGATCTGAAGGCGACCATCGTGTTTGGCATGTGGTCGATCATTCCGTACTTCATTTATCTGGCGACGCTGTACGTGATGGTTGACCGCATGCGCCTTGAAGCTTCACTGGCGGTGGCGGTTGTCGCCTGGCTGATCGCGGCGACCGTGCTGGTCTCGGTCTGGGTGCGCCTGCACGCCTGAGGCAGCGGCTGGCCCGTCCCTTGCATTTACCCCCAAAGCCCTGCCCGGCTGGCCCTCATGATCGATGAGGCCGGTGTCTGGCAGGGTCTGCCAAGGGTGAATAGCGACCTTGAACATTTTAGATCTCGACCACAGCCTGACTGCCCAGGCGCCGATTGCGCGACTGCTCGACAGTGGCCGCGCCAGACGCCTGGACTTGCTCGACCTCGGCCCGAAACTCCGGCTCTGGTCCAGCGAACGCACCTGGCGGCGTTTCGCCGAGCGCTTGCAGCAACGGCCGCGACACAGCGGCCCGGCGCCGGAAATCTTCTTCGTCGGCTCCGGTGATTATCACCACCTGACCCCGGCCTTTCTCACCGACCTGCCCGAGCCGGTCAGCCTGATCCACTTCGACAATCACCCCGACTGGGTGCGTTTTGCGCCGCGCAGGCATTGCGGCTCGTGGGTCAATCAGGCGCTGAAACTGCCGAACATTCGCCGCATCGTGACCCTGGGACCGTGCAGCGATGACCTGCAAAACCCGCAGTTGAAGGGCGGTAATCTTGCGGCCCTCAGACGCGGGGTTCTGCAGCTGTTTCCGTGGCAGCACGCGCCCTCCAAAGTCTGGGGACGCATCGGCGATGGCGCCGGTCATGAACAGCAGGAAAACATGCTGCACTGGCACAACCTGTCACAAGTGGACTGGCCGCTGTTCCTCGACAAGATGATTGCCAGCCTGCCGACCGATGCGGTGTGGATCACCATCGACAAGGACGTGCTCGCCAGCGAAGACGCTGCCACCAATTGGGATCAGGGCGGCATGCGCCTGAGCCATATGCTGCTGGCCCTGCGCGCGCTGGCGGCGAGCAAGCGGATCATCGGCATCGACATCTGCGGCGAATACGCCCGCCCGGCCTTCAGCAACCTGCTCAAACGCTGGGAGGCGAAGACCGACCAGCCGCCGGCCGAGCGCTGGAGCGACGCCGACATCCTGCGTAATTCAGCGACCAATCAAGCCTTGATCGAGCTGTTCGAGGAACTGTTTCCATGACCGTAACCGTAATTGTGCTGGTGGCCCTGTCCATTGTGCTGGATGTGGCCGGCCAGCTGTGTTTCAAACTGGGCCTGGATCGACTGCCGGAGCTGGAAGGTGGCTTTCGCCTTCAGCTTTTCTGGGGCCAGGTGTTCAACGCGCCGCTGCTGTGGGCCGGGATCGGTGCTTACGCCATCGAGTTTTTCGTCTGGCTCGGCGCCCTGTCGCGGGCACCGCTGAGCCTGCTGTTTCCCGCCGCAGCACTGGCTTATTGCGGCGTGGTGCTGGCGGGCAAACTGGTGCTCGGTGAAACCGTCAGCCGGCGCCGCTGGCTAGGCACTCTGGTGATTACGGCGGGCGTCATGCTCGTGTGTGCCGGCCATGTCTGAAGCTCGCCTGGAACTGCAAGGGAACGACGCGATGCATTGGCTGCACGGGCGCCTGGGCACCATTGTGCTCTGGGCGTTGTTAATCATTCTGGAAAGTGGCGGGCAGATCGCGAGCAAGGTCGGCGGCGATCAGTTGGGCCAGGTCGACTTCACCCTGCAATGGCTGCAAGGCATCGTCATGACGCCCGGCGTGTGGGTGGCGATTGCCTGCTATATCGGCGCGTTTTTTGTCTGGATGCTGATCCTGCGCCGCAGCAGCCTGTCGCTGGCGTTCCCCCTGAGTTCGCTGGTGTTTGTCGGCGTGCTGCTGGGATCGTGGCTGGGGTTGGGCGAGCAGATCAGCCTGCTGCACTGGGTCGGCGTGGCGGTAATCATGGGCGGCATTGCCCTGCTCGCCGAAGGCGAAGAGCACTGAGGGCACTGATCGATAAGCGCTCCTGAGGGGAGCGGTTATTCGCTCGCACGGGTAATCAGTCGAACTTGTAGGCGATAGCTGCCTGCACTTCGCCTTGATTGGTATCGCCCACCGCTTTGACGATGCTGCTGTCTGCCGCCGAGCGGGTCAGGTGGATCCAGCTTGCGCTGGTGACCAGCGACCAGTGCTGCGCCAGGGGAAATTCGAAGCTCTGGGTCAACGTCACGTTCTGCAAACCGCCGCCGGCGTTGTAGGCGCGAAACCCCGAGGCCTGGGCTTCCTTGTCGCTGACGCCGAAGAAGGTCTGCGTGCCCTGCGCATCGGCGAAATGCGCGGTCAGGTTACTGCTGCCGATCACCCCGCCGCCCAGCGGATAACCGATTTCACCACCCACACGGGCAAACACGCCGCCCTGACCACCGCCACCGCCGATGGCCTGGCCGACCGAGGCAAACACCCGCCAGAAATCGGCCGGGGCGTACTGCACGAAGCCGCCAGCCTCGGCCATGTCCGGCACATCACGCAGGCCGCGCAACTCGCCGTTGGCGGTGCGCCCGGACAAGTAATTGAGATACGGCCCGGCGCTGAAACCGTTGGTTTTCAAGGCGCTCCAGGTCAGCCCGTCGTCGGTACTGAGGCTGACATCGCCCCAGTCCAGATCCAGATACGGGATCGGCCGCGTTTCGTAACGGCTGCCGGTCGGATCATGGGGCTGATAGCCCAGCCCCAGGCCCGCTTCGCCAGTGATGCCATCCGCCACGGCGGCCCCGGAAAAGCAGGCCAGTGCGCTCAATAGCGCCAGTGTCTTCCTCTGCATGAGGTCATTTCCTTTTCTGAACTTGCGCGCATCAATCCCCGGATAGAGCCCTTGGCGCAAGCACTCATGTTGTTTGTAGCAAGCTACAAAAATTGTAGCTCCACTTTGCGAAAAAACCGCATCAGACCCGTCATTACGGGGCTTCGGCCATTTGGCACAGTCCCTGCTGTCCCCCTTGCCAGGCGCAGACCGCGCACCCTGACAACTGCCTCGACCCAACAGGTACTGCAGATGATTGACTGGCATATCGTGTGTGACTTCGACGGGACCATCACCCGTACCGATGTGATCGACAGCATCCTTGAACGCTTCGCCGACCCGAGCTGGGAAGCCATCGAAAACGAATGGCTGGAGGGCAGGATCGGTTCCCGCGAATGCCTCAGCCGTCAACTGGCGCTAATCCAGGCCACGCCCTCGCAACTGCTCGAGTTCTTCGACAGCATCGAGATCGATCCCGACTTCCCTGATTTCGTCGACCACGTGATCGGCCTCGGCGCTTCGCTGGAAGTGGTCAGCGACGGCATCGAGCAAGGCATCGCACGGATCCTCGCACGCAACTACGTGACCTTGCTGCCGATCCTCGCCAATCGCCTGCGCCAGATCGATCACGACAAGTGGCGCATCGATTTCCCCTACGCCAGCGACGCCTGCCGCGCCGCGTCTGGCAACTGCAAATGCAAGTCCACCCCCAGCAGCAAACGCGTGCTGGTGATCGGAGACGGCCAGTCCGACATGTGCGTGGCGGCCACCGCCGACTTCGTCTTCGCCAAGGATCGCCTGGCCGAGCACTGCGAACGCAACGGCATCGCCTACGCGCGTTTCGACAGCTTCGCCGAACTGCCACAACTGCTGGCCCGCCTGCCGCTGGCCCCGGCCGCCAACGCCGTCTCTTTCAGTACCGAATCCACTTCTGAAGCACAGGAAACCCTGCACCATGTCTGATATCCGCATTGCGACAGCCGAAGACCAGGTCCTTCTGGAAAAAGAAGCCAAATACTGCTCCTACGGCGACACCGTTCACTACATCGAACCGCCGCGCATCTTCAGTCGCTGCGAAGGCTCCTATGTCTGGGACACCGAAGATCAGGCCTACCTCGATCTGCAGATGTGGTACTCGGCGGTCAACTTCGGTTACGCCAACCCGCGCCTGAACAATGCCCTGAAACAACAGATCGACACCCTGCCGCAGATCGCCAGCCAGTACCTGCACAAGGGCAAGATCGAGCTCTCGGAAATGATCGCGGTCGACGCCAAGAACAAGTTCGGCCTCGACGGCCGCGTGCACTTCAACGTCGGCGGCTCGCAGTCGATCGAGGACTCGCTGAAAGTCGTGCGCAACGCCACCAACGGCAAGAGCCTGATGTTCGCCTTCGAGGGCGGTTATCACGGGCGCACCCTCGGTGCTTCGTCAATCACCTCCAGCTACCGCTATCGCCGCCGCTACGGCCACTTCGGCGAGCGTGCGCAGTTCATCCCGTTCCCGTATCACTTCCGCGGCCCGAAAGGCATGACCAAGGAAGAGTACGGCAGCCACTGCGTGCAGCAATTCGCGCGGTTGTTCGAGACCGAATACAACGGCGTCTGGGACCCGAAAGTCGGCCAGAGCGAATACGCAGCCTTCTACGTCGAGCCGATCCAGGGCACCGGCGGCTACGTGATTCCACCGATGAACTTCTACAGTGAACTCAAGCACGTGCTGGATCAGCACGGCATCCTGATGGTGGTCGATGAAATCCAGATGGGTTTCTATCGCACCGGCAAGCTGTGGTCGATCGAGCACTTCGACGTCAAACCCGACGTGATCGTCTTCGGCAAGGCGCTGACCAACGGCCTGAACCCGCTGGGCGGCATCTGGGCCCGTGAAGAGCTGATCAACCCGAAAGTATTCCCGCCAGGCTCGACTCACTCGACCTTCGCCTCCAACCCGCTGGGCACCGCCGTGGGTCTGGAAATGTTCAAGATGACCAGCGAAGTCGACTACGGCGCGATGGTCATGGCCAAGGGCAAATACTTCCTCGACGGCCTGCAGGACCTGAAAAAACGCTACCCGATCATTGGCGATGTCGACGGTCTGGGCCTGGCGCTGCGCTGCGAGATCTGCACCGAAGACGGCTTCACCCCGGACAAGGCCACCCTGGACTTCATGGTCGAGGAAGGCATGAAGGGCGACATCGAAATCGACGGTCGCCGCCTGGGCCTGATTCTCGATGTGGGCGGCTACTACAAGAACGTCATCACCCTGGCACCGTCGCTGGAAATCAGCTATCCGGAAATCGACCTGGGCCTGGCCCTCCTCGACCGCCTCCTGCATCGGGCGATGAAACGATGAACGACTCTGAGATCGACATGGGCGAAGGCAACGCCGGTTTCGTTCTCGGCAGTGGCGAGGTCGCGGTGTTGTTGATCCACGGCCTCACCGGCACCCCGACGGAACTGCGTCGGGTGGCCGTGGGCCTGGCGAAAGCCGGGCACACGGTCTACGTGCCGACCCTGGCGGGGCACTGCGGCGGCAATGCCGACCTGCAGGCCACGGGCTGGCGCGACTGGTACGAAAGCGCGCGCAACACCTTCGTCGGCGTGCGCCGCAAGCATCACAAGGTTTACGTCGGTGGCTTGTCCATGGGCGCGGTGCTGTCGATGTACCTGGCCGCCGAACACCCGGGGCAGATCGAAGGCTTGCTGCTGTATTCGACGACTCTGCGTTACGACGGCTGGAGCATCCACAAGCTGGCGTTCCTCACCCCGTTGCTGATGAGAATCCCGTTCGGCGTGCACTTGTGCAGCTTCGAAGAGAAGCCGCCCTACGGCATCAAGAACGAGCGCCTGCGGGCCATCGTCGAACGCCAGATGAAAGAGGGCCAGAGCAGTCAGGCCGGGTTGCTGACCATGGAAGGCGTCACCGTGCGCGAACTGCACCGGCTCAACGCCGTGGTGAAAAAAAGCATGCCGTCGATCACTACCCCGGCGCTGGTGCTGCACTCCATCGAGGACGACATCACCAGCCGCTGGAATGCCGATTACGTCGAACGCAAACTCGGCGGGCCGGTGACCAAAGTGTTGCTCGACGACTGCTACCACATGATCACCGTGGACTTGCAGTACCGCCGTGTCGTGGAGTTGAGCGCCGATTTCATCCAGCGTGGCGTCATGCCGCCGATCGCTGATCCCGGGACCTCACCGCTGGAAACCCGGCAACGGGCTTGAGCAGTCGCCGCCGTCCGTATTAACGCGACTCGCCGACACAAGGAACCGACGTGATCACCGCTCAAGCCTTTTCAACCATCGAAGCGATCGATCGCTGTGCCTGGAATGACTGCTTCGCTGATGAGCTGGAAGACTGGGATTACTACCGCGCGGTCGAACGCGCGGGGATTGACGGTTTTCACTGGCGGTATCTGACCCTGCAAGAAGACGGTCGGGTAATCGCGGCTGCCGTGGCGTTCACCACCGCCTACTCGCTGGACACCACGTTGCAGGGCACGGGCAAACGCGTCAGCCAATGGCTGCGCCGGGGCCTGCCCGGGCTGTTCGACATCCGTTTGTACGCCCTCGGCTCGCCAGTGGCCGAGCAGTGCCATGTCGGTACGGCGTCGCACGTGGATCAGGTTCAGCGTCCGGCGTTGCTCGCCCAGTTGCTGGCGCTGGCGAAACACGACGCCGACCAGCTCGGTATTGGCCTGTTCGCGGTCAAGGACGCCTCGCACCGCGATCCTCAGTGGCTCAAGGTGTGCCGCCAAGCCGGCCTGCAAAGCATGCCCGGCCTGCCCGGCGCCGAGTTGCCCATCACGTTCGCCTCGGTGGATGCGTACCTGGGCAGCCTCGGCAAATCGACGCGCAAGGACCTGCGGCGCACCTTGCGCAACCACGGCCCGCGCATCGAATGGCGGCGTTCGGTACATGACTTGCTGCCACGCATGATGGAGCTCTACGAAGCCACCCTCGCCCGCAGTGACCTGACCTTCGAATGCCTGCCCGCCGCGTACTTTCGCGAAGTGCTCAATCATCTCGATGAGCGGGCGGCGTGCGTGCTCTATTGGCTCGGTGATGAACTGGTGGCGTTCAACCTGGTACTGCTCGATGGGCGTCGGATGGTCGACAAGTTTTTTGCCCACGATCTGGCCCGCACGCGCCAGTACAACCTTTACAGCCGTAGCTGGCTGGTGAATGTCGACTACTGTATTGAACACAAACTGGCGATCTACGCATGCGGACAGGCCGGCTATGCCAGTAAGCTGCGCCTGGGTTGCTCGTTTGTCGGTAACACGGTGTTCTTCCGCCACCGCAATCCATTGGTCGACCGACTGCTGGGACTGGTGAAAATGTTTGTTCGACCGGATCGCTCCGACCCTGCCATGGCTGCTGCAATAAGCGAAACCCAATGACCAATGACCGACGCGCCACGCCCCGACCTTTCGCCCTCTCCGGCTGGAGCCTGCAACGCAAACTGGTGCTGGCGTTCTGGCTGGTGAGCGTGATTCCGACCATGATCGCCGCGGAGCTGGCGGCCACCACGCTGTCGCAGATCTTCGACAGTAACGTGCGCATCTGGCTGCAGGAATCCTCGAAAATCGTCGAAGACGAAATCAGTGAAATCCTCCGTGAAAACGCCCGGGCCGCGAAGCTGTTCATGCGTCACACCCGCCCGCCCTCCGATCGCCAATCCGCCAGGCACGACAAGCTGACCGCCGACATCGCCGACTCGATGGGCATCGATGTGGTGACGCTGATCCGCAGCAGCGATAACAAAGTGGTGTTCAGTACCGCCGACGACAATGTCGTCAGTCAGATCAGCACCGCCCCCAAGGCCGTACTGCAGACCCTGCAAGTCGCCGGCGTCGCCACCGGCACGGTGATTTCGACCTTCGAAACCGATCAGGGTGGCGTCGACTACAAGCTGGTCATCGGCACCTTTCTGGACAACAGTTTTCTGACCAGCGTTGCCGATGTGCACTCGCTGGACCTGCGCCTGTATCTGGCCAAGGGCGATGACTTTTCGGAGATTTTCTCGACCCAGCGCTTCCAGGATCACCCTCTGCAAGTGCCGAAAAAAATCGAGCAGACCCTGCGTGAAACCAAAGGCCCGTTCGAGCAATTCACCAATAACTACAGCGGCATCTACCGACCGATCTTCAACGAAAACGGCCAACTGCAAGGGGTGATCTTCAGCGGTCTGCTGCGCCACACCAGCCTCGTTGGCCTGGTCAATCAGAGCAACCTGTTCATCCTGATTTTCCTGCTCAGCTCGGCGGCGTCACTGGCGGTCGGCTGGCTGGTCTCGCAGCGTCTGACCAAGCCGTTGCGTGGTCTGGCCCGAGGCGTACAAGCGGTGATCGCCGGCGATTATCATCAGCGCCTGCGCGTGAATGGCGGCGACGAACTGGCAGAGCTGAGCAGCACGTTCAACCACATGAGCCAGCGTCTGGAAGAGTTGCAGCATCTGGAGTCGCAACTGCGCCGTCGTGACCGTTTGCACGCGCTGGGCGAAGTCGCCATGGGCCTGGCCCATGAAATCCGCAATCCGCTGGGCATCATCAAGACCGCCACGCAACTGCTGCACCGGCGCGCCGATCTGCCGGAAACCGACAAGCGTCATCTCGAATACGTGGTCAAGGAAGTCAGCCGGATCAACGACCTGATCACCGAGTTCCTCGACTTCGCCAAACCCAGCGCGCCGATCCGTGCCACCCAGTCAGCCCGTGCACTGGTGGATGAACTGGCCGGGTTCTGCGAGCCGGAATTGTCCAGCCACAACATCGATCTGCATATCGACGATCAGGCACCCGGCGCCACGCTCTACGCCGACGCCAAGCAGCTGAAACAGGCCGGCCTGAACCTGATCGTCAACGCCATCGACGCGATGCCCGATGGCGGCCGACTGACCCTGAGCATCGCCTGCGATGCCAAATACACCATCATCAGCGTCGCCGACACCGGCCAGGGGATTGAAGCCGACATGCTCGAACGCATTTTCACCCCGTTCGTCACCACCAAGGCCTCGGGCACCGGGCTGGGGCTGGCGAAAGTGTTTTCGGTCATGGAAAACCATAACGGGCACGTAGAATGCGTCAGCGAAAAAGATGCCGGCGCCACCTTCAGCCTGTACATTCCGGCCAATGGCGAGGATTTCGACGAGACCGACGATGACGCATAACATTCTGGTGGTGGACGACGAACCGAAACTCTGCGACCTGCTGGCCTCGGCCCTCGGTCAGAACGGCATCAGCG
Source organism: Pseudomonas sp. AD21 (assembly GCF_002878485.1). Lineage (NCBI taxonomy): Bacteria > Pseudomonadati > Pseudomonadota > Gammaproteobacteria > Pseudomonadales > Pseudomonadaceae > Pseudomonas > Pseudomonas sp. AD21. The sequence goes on along the minus strand of NZ_NQYG01000007.1, from coordinate 2,298 downwards.
TGTTTACCGCCGGTAATGGCCTGCATGCGCTAAAGGTGCTGGAGAGCGAAGACATCGACCTGCTCATCAGCGACTGGCGCATGCCCGGCATGGGCGGGCCGCAGTTGCTGGCGGAAGTGAAAACCCGCTATCCACAGATGCCAGTGATTGTCATGACCGCCTACAGCACGGTGAAAAATGCCGTGGAATCGATGCGCAACGGCGCGTTCGACTACATCGCCAAGCCGTTCGACATCGACGAACTGGACATCACCGTCAGCAAGGCCCTGCAGTTTCGCGACATCCTCAAAGACAACCAGCGCATGCGCGCCGAACTCGACGAACATCAGCAGATCGACAGCCTGATCGGCGACAGCCCGAGTTTCCGCAGCGTGTTGCAAGCAGTGGACTCGGTGCGCGAAAGTGCCGCGACCGTGCTGCTCAGCGGCGAGAGTGGCACCGGCAAGGAAATGGTCGCCAGGGCCATCCACAAACACGGCAATCGCGCCGACAAACCGTTCGTTGCGGTAAACTGCGCGGCGATTCCCGAGGGGCTGCTCGAAAGCGAAATGTTCGGCCACCGCAAAGGCGCGTTCACCGGCGCCGTGGCTGATCGTATCGGGCGATTTCAGCAGGCCGACAAAGGCACGCTGTTTCTCGATGAAATCGGCGAAATGCCCCTGGCGCTGCAGGCGAAAATCCTCCGTGCCCTGCAGGAGCGGGTGATCGAGCCGGTGGGCGATACCAAGGAACGCAAAGTCGATGTACGGGTGATTGCCGCCACCAATAAAGACCTGCTGCAAGCGGTGGCCAACAAGGAGTTTCGCGAGGACCTCTACTACCGCCTCAACGTCTTTCCCATTCCCCTGCCGGCGCTACGCGAACGGGTCGAGGACATCGCGCCGCTGGCCCGGCATTTCGCCCTCACGCTCGGCGCCGCCGCTGGCAAGCGCATCAGCGGTTTCAGCGCGCAAGCCTTGCAGGCCATGACCCGCTATTCATGGCCGGGCAACATTCGTGAACTGCAGAACTGCGTGGAACGGGCGACCATCGTTGCGTCCGCCAACATCATCGAAGAGCAGGATCTGCCGGCGTATCTGTTCGCTGCGCAAGCCTCTGACAGCAGTGGCCCGCTGAGCGAAATCAACGGTGTGCCGGCGGACCTGGACGCGGCGCTGGCAGACGTCGAGAAAGCCTACATTCTCGCGGCCCTGCAACAGAGCAACGGCGTCCAGGCCGCTGCCGCGCAGTTAATCGGGATCTCCGAGCGCAGCTTCTGGTATCGCCTGAAGAAACTCGGGATCCACGTCGACAAGATCGTGCGTTGAGGTTGTGGTTTTAGCTGACTGCGCCGCCCCGGGCTTCACTCATGATCTGCCGGATCGCCCCGACAAACGTGTCCACCGGTTGCCCGCCCGTCACCGCGTACTGACCGTTGAACACCACGGTCGGCACTGAACTCACGCCACGTTGCAGCCAGAGTTGTTCTTCTTCGCGCACCTCATCGGCAAACTCGTCGGAGGCCAGAATCGCCACCGCGCGCTGGCGATCCAGACCGACGCTTTCGGCAATCTGCGTGAGTTGTGCGTGATCGGACGGATTGCCGCCATCAGTGAAATACGCCTTGAACAGCGCCTCCTTCAACGGCAATTGCAAACCCTCAAGCCCGGCCCAATGCAGCAAGCGGTGTGCATCGAAGGTGTTGTAGATGCGGCTGTTGCCGTCGGTGCGAAAAGCGAAACCGACGTCGGCACCACGGGCACGAATCGCTTCGCGGTTTTTCTGCGACTGCTCCGGGGTCGAACCGTACTTCTCGCCGATGTGCTCGGTGATGTTCTGCCCCTCGGGGCCCATCTTCGGGTTCAATTCGAACGGCTGGAAATGAATCTCGGCCTGCACTTCATCGCGCAGAATCTCCAGCGCCTGCAGCAGACCGTACAGACCGACAACGCACCAGGGGCAGGATACGTCGCTGACAAAATCGATTTTCAGAGCGGAACTCATCACACACCTCGCAGACGGAAAACGTGCGGAAAAGTCTGCACGATACACCTGCCCAGCATTGCACTGACAGTGATGCCCCCTTCGCGAGCAAGCCCGCTCCCACATTGAAATGCCGTTCCCTTGTGGGAGCGGGCTTGCTCGCGAAGAGGCCCGAATCAACACCGCCAAGACCTCGCCTGCAGCAGGTTACCGCTCGGACGGAAATCGGGCGCAAAGGTCTGCACGATACACCTGCGCGGCATTGCACTGACAGTGATGCCCCCTTCGCGAGCAAGCCCGCTCCCACATTGGAATGCCGTTCCCTTGTGGGAGCGG
>NZ_NQYG01000069.1:0-28690 GCF_002878485.1 Pseudomonas sp. AD21 | reverse complement strand
ATTATCGTCGACTGACACACCGCATTCGCGAGCAAGCCCGCTCCCACAGGAGGTTGGTGTCACTTCAAAACAGATGTATCAGGCTTCCAAGCCCAAAATGTCTCGCGCCACAGCTTCTGCAATACGAATCCCGTCGACACCCGCCGACAGAATCCCGCCCGCATAACCCGCGCCTTCACCGGCCGGGAACAGGCCTTTCACGTTCATGCTCTGCAGCGACTCGTTACGCGTGATGCGCAGCGGCGACGAGGTGCGAGTCTCGATCCCGGTCAACACCGCATCGTGCAGCGAGTAACCACGAATCTGCTTCTCGAACGCCGGCAGCGCTTCGCGGATCGCTTCGATGGCGAAGTCCGGCAGCGCCAGGGACAGGTCGCCCAGTGCCACACCCGGTTTGTACGACGGCTCGACTTCACCCAATTCGGTCGAAGGAATGTCGTTGATGAAATCGCCGACCAGTTGCGCCGGTGCCTTGTAGTCGCTGCCGCCGAGGATGAACGCGTGGGACTCCAGGCGCTCCTGCAACTCGATACCCGCTAGTGGACCGCCCGGGTAGTCGACTTCCGGGGTGATACCGACGACGATCCCGGAGTTGGCGTTGCGTTCATTACGCGAGTACTGGCTCATGCCGTTGGTGACCACGCGATTCGGCTCGGACGTCGCCGCCACCACGGTGCCGCCCGGGCACATGCAGAAGCTGTAGACCGAACGGCCGTTCTTGGCGTGGTGCACCAGTTTGTAGTCGGCGGCACCCAGTTTCGGGTGGCCGGCATACTTGCCCAGGCGCGCACGGTCGATCAGCGATTGCGGGTGTTCGATGCGGAAACCCACCGAGAACGGCTTGGCTTCCATGAACACGCCACGGCTGTGGAGCATGCGGAAGGTGTCACGGGCACTGTGGCCGAGGGCCAGGACCACGTGTTTCGAATGCAGGGTTTCGCCGCTCGCCAGCTCGACGCCGACCAGTTGGCCGTCTTCGATCAGCACGTCGCTAACGCGCTCCTGGAAACGCACTTCGCCGCCCAGGGCGCGGATCTCTTCACGCATGGTCTCGACCATGCCGGTCAGACGGAACGTACCGATGTGCGGCTTGCTGACGTAGAGGATTTCTTCCGGCGCGCCGGCCTTGACGAACTCGTGCAGGACTTTGCGGCCGAGGAACTTAGGATCCTTGATCTGGCTGTACAGCTTGCCGTCGGAGAACGTGCCCGCGCCGCCTTCGCCGAACTGCACATTGGACTCGGGGTTGAGCACGCTTTTGCGCCACAGGCCCCAGGTGTCCTTGGTGCGCTGACGCACTTCGGTGCCGCGTTCGAGGATGATCGGCTTGAAGCCCATCTGTGCCAGCAGCAGGCCGGCGAAGATCCCGCACGGGCCGAAACCGACCACAATCGGGCGCTGGCTCAGGTCGCTTGGCGCTTCGCCTACGAATTTGTAGCTGACATCCGGCGCCACGTTGACGTTACGGTCGTCGGCGAACTTGCCCAGCACCTTGGCCTCGTCGCGCACTTCGAGGTCGATGGTGTAGATGAAGCACAGTTCGGAGGACTTTTTGCGCGCGTCGTAGCTGCGCTTGAACAAGGTGAAATCGAGCAGATCATCGCTGGCGATGCCCAGACGCTGCACGATGGCAGGGCGCAGGTCTTCTTCGGGATGGTCGATTGGCAGCTTGAGTTCGGTGATTCGTAACATGGCGAGGATCCGGGTTCGCGGGGCGCACAACTGCGCCAGGGCGTTTGAAGGCCGCGATTATAAGCCGCAAAGGCCGGATCCGGTGAGGCTAAAACGCTCAGTCGTTGCGCGATCCGCCGAAATACCCGCAGCCGCGTTGCACCTTGCCGTCGATGCGCAGTTCGGCGCTCATGTGCTGCACGCTGCCGGTGCTGCTGTCGACACAGCGTTGCGGCGCGACCCACAACTCGATGCGCTGGTTGTTGGCTTCGCTGCTCAGGTTGAAGCGACCGTCGCCCAGTTGTTCTTCGACATAAGGCACTGCCAGCGCCGGTTGGCCTTCACGATCGATGACCATGCCCTTGCCACTGACTTTGACGTTCCACTCGGGCGTGTGGCCGCTGGCACGGAGGGTCAGCAGCTTGAAGTTGGGGTCATCGCATGCGGTGCCGGAGCGCTCGACGCGATACAACTGGGCGAGGTCGAGGCGGTCGCCGGCGAGCTTCCCGCGTACGTCGGCAAACAGCTTGCCCTGCTGATCGGCGAGGGTCGCGGCCTCTTGCAGCACGCTGGTGCCGCCGATGTCGTTGACCGCGTACTGACGCTGTTCGCCACACGGCTGGAACACCAGTTTGCCGTCGGCCGCCGTCAATTGCCCTTGCATTCGGGTCTGCCCGACGTGGGAAACACTTTGACGCGGGCCATCAAGCAATTGGCAGGCGGCGAACAACGGCAGCAGGGCAACTACGATCAACGAACGGGCAACACGCATCTTCGGCTCTCCAGACAAGTGCCGCCACGTTACGCAGGCTGACCGCTTATCACAACCATGAGTTGGACTTGCCACGTACCGGAAACATTTGGCTTAATTTTCGGAGTCGGGACGAAGGACACTTGGTCGTACCTTGTCCGCCTTTTGGATACGGGAGATTTTATGAAAGGATCAGGCAGGGTGCTATTGACGGTACTGGCAATGATGGCTTCGTGGCAGTCGATGGCGGCAGAAATTGCCTTTTCATCGGATGCGGACTTCTCCGAAATGAGCCTTGAGCTCAAACGAATCGATAATCCGAATCCGCAAGCCCTCATGCTCAATGTCACGTTGAGCCCGGATGCACAGCGTCGCCTGCAGCAGGTGACGACTGAGAAAATGCACCAGCCCCTGCTGTTGTCCATCAATGGCGTTCAGGTGTCGAGTGCGACGATTCAATCGGTGATCAATGGCCCGGGTCTGATGATAAGCGTGCCCCGCGAGGTCGCCAGCAAGCTGCTTCCCACGCTGCTGGAGCTTAAAAAACCTTGATGCGGCGCTGGGTCAGCGCCGCATGCCGAGGCTTTTCAACCCACGTGAAAGGTCTGGCCGGTTTGCAGGCCTTCGACACTTTTCGCGTAGGCCAACGCCACATCGGCCGCCGGAACCGGCTTGTAACCACGGAAGTATGGGGCGTAGCTGCCCATGGCTTCCAGCAGCACCGTCGGGCTGATCGAGTTCACTCGCAGGCCGCGTGGCAGTTCAATGGCTGCGGCTTTCACGAAGCTGTCGAGTGCGCCGTTGACCAGTGCTGCCGAGGCGCCAGTGCGGATTGGATCGTGGCTGAGCACGCCGGTGGTGAAGGTGAACGAGGCGCCGTCGTTGGCGTATTCGCGGCCGATCAGCAGCAGGTTGACCTGGCCCATCAGCTTGTCTTGCAGGCCCAGCGCAAAGCTGTCGGCGGTCATCTCGCCCAGTGGGGCGAAGGTCACGTTGCCGGCCGCGCAAACCAGCGCGTCGAACTTGCCGGTCTGCTCGAACAGTTTACGAATCGAGGCGCTGTCGCTGATGTCGACCCGGAAGTCGCCGCTGCTGCGACCGATGCGAATCACTTCGTGGCGCTGGCTCAGTTCCTTGTCCACGGCCGAACCGATGGTGCCGGCGGCACCGATCAACAGAATCTTCATGGGCTAATCCTCAATGGGTTGAACGAGGTTTCAGTCTAGAGTGGTTTTTTCTGCGGATAAGCGCACTAATAGGCAACCTTTGGTTTTCAAATGGAAACAATCCATGAGCGAAATGGATGATCTGGCGGCGTTTGCGGTGTTGATCGAGGCCGGCAGCTTCACCTTGGCGGCGCAGCAATTGGGTTGTAGCAAGGGCCAGTTGTCCAAGCGCATCAGCCAGTTGGAAGCGCAGTTTTCCGTGGTGTTGCTGCAACGTACCACGCGTCGCTTGAGCCTGACGGCGGCGGGCGCCGCGCTTCTGCCGCAGGCGCAAGCGCTGGTCGTCCAAGTGGAAAAGGCACGTCAGGCATTGGCGCGCTTGAAGGACGACATGGCCGGGCCGGTGCGGATGACGGTGCCGGTGTCGCTGGGGGAAACGTTTTTCGATGGTTTGCTGCTGGAGTTCTCGCAGAAGTATCCCGAAGTGCAGATCGAGCTGGAGCTGAATAACAATTATCGGGATCTGTCCCGGGATGGCTTCGATCTGGCGATTCGCACCGAGGTGGCCAACGACGAGCGCCTGGTGGCCAAACCCTTGCTGGCCTGGCAGGAAATGACCTGCGCCAGCCCAGGGTATCTTGAACAGTTTGGCGAGCCGCTAACCCCGCAGGATCTGGCTGAACACCGCTGCCTGCTCAACAGCCACTACAGCGGCCGCGAAGAGTGGTTGTATCACCAGCAGCACGAACTGCTGCGGGTACGGGTATCCGGTCCGCTCGCCAGCAACCATTACAATCTGCTGAAAAAAGCCGCCCTCGCCGGTGCCGGCATCGCACGGTTGCCGTCGTATCTGCTGCAGACGGAACTGGCTGACGGCCGTTTGCGCTGGCTGTTGCGCGACTTTCAGACGCGACGCATGCCGATGTACCTGGTGCATCCGTATCAGGGCGGGTTACCGAAACGTACCCAAGTGCTGGCGGATTATCTGATCGGCTGGTTCAAGCGCAGCGGCGAAGCGCTGGATCGACTTCAGCGCTAGCTATGGAATCCATACCTTGTGGGTGCGGGCTTGCTCGCGAATACGGTTTCATATTCGACCAATTCGCTGGCTGATACGGCGCTTTCGCGAGCAAGCCCGCTCCCACTGGGTTTGTGGTCAGCTGGCAAAGCGTCGTGCGATCAGGTGATCGATCGACAGTTTTCCCGGCCCGCTCGCCATCAGGTACAGCAACACCGCCGCCCAGGTGCCGTGGGTCGGATACGCATCCGGGTACACGAACAGTTGAATGGTCAGGGTCATGCCCAGCAGCGCCAGCGCCGAAAACCGCGTGGCAAAGCCGATCAGGATCAGCACCGGGAAGAAGTGCTCGGCGAACGCTGCCATGTGCGCGGCGATTTCCGGTGACAGCAGCGGCACGTGGTACTCGCTTTTGAACAGCGGAATCGTCGAGTCCGCCAGGTGCGGCCAGCCGAGTTGAAAGGTGCCGTCGATCAGGTCGATGGCCAGGCCTTCGACCTTGGTCTGTCCGGACTTCCAGAACACCGCGGCAATCGAAAAACGCGCGATGAAAGCGATCAGGCTGTGGGGGATTTTTTCCAGCAGCGCGATGGCGCGGGTAATGAGATTGTTCATGGCGATTCCTTGTTATTCAGGTCAACGATGGCGTTGTGCGCAATCAGCAGCGCGAGGGTGTGGCTGAGGTCAAATGGCGGACTGTTTTGCGCGGCCGCCAGCAGCGGTTGGTCATTGAGCAGATGACGCAGAAACGCGTTGGCGCCGGGTTCGAGGGCAAATACCTCGACGTCGAGGCCGTTGCGCAGTACCAGGGCGTGCTGTGCGTGGTGGATGTCGATGCCGGCCAGCGTTGCGTCACCCTGATGCGCGGCCCAGATCGCGACCACGGCGTGGTTTGAGTCGAGCAGATGCAACGACGGATGAAGCTTGAAGCGCAGGTCGCTCAGCCCATCGGGATCGGCCAGTGCAGTGGTGATCTGCTGCGGTTGCACGGGCAGCGCATCGGCGGCGTGGTAGGCGCGGGGGCGCAGCTGCTCCAGTCGTGCCACGCCGGCCAGATACGGCACGCTCGCTGCCGGTTCGAAGGCGTCGATAAACGCAGGGAAGGCTTCGCCGTAATGACTCATCAACGGACTGGCGGGTGGCTGCTGCTGGACGAAAACGGCAGCCATGGCGCGGAAGAACTCCTCGCCGACCAATTGCTGCACCACCGGGTAACTGTCCGCCAGGGCCTTGATCAGCGAACCTTGCACGTTATTGCGGTACACCGAAAATCGACTGCCCGGGTCGGCGCCGTTGGCACTGCACAAACCCTCGGGGCAGGGCAGTTGCGGGTCGAGTAGCGCAGCAGCAAAAGCAGCTTGAGTACTCATGGCCGGACTCCCGCGCCGAGCAGTATTTCGTCGGCCTGCCGCGCCTCGGCCAGCAACACATTGAAGGCGGGCACCTGATTGTCGCGTTCGATCAGGGTGGCCACCGCGCCGGTGCGTTGCAGCGCTTGCCGGTACAGGGCCCAGACCGCTTGGTCGATTGGTGCACCGTGATCATCGATCAACAAACGGTCACCGAGGCTGTCGCTGTCTTCGGCAAATCCGGCCAGGTGAATCTCGCCGACAGCCTGCAATGGCAGGGCGTCGAGATAAGCCAGCGGATCGCGCTGATGATTGATGCACGAGACGTACACATTGTTGACGTCGAGCAGCAGACCGCAGCCGCTGCGCCGGATCACTTCGGCGATGAACTCCGGCTCATCGATAGTCGAGCGCTGGAACGCCAGATAGGTGGATGGATTCTCCAGCAGCATCGGGCGTTTGAGGGTGTTCTGTACCTGGTCGATATGTTCGCAGACCCGGTTCAGGGTCGGCGTGTCATAGGCCAGCGGCAGCAGGTCATTGAGGAACACCGGGCCGTGGCTCGACCAGGCCAGGTGTTCGGAAAAGGATTGTGGTTGATAACGCTCGATCAGCATTTTCAGACGGTGCAGGTGCTGAGTGTCCAGTGGCCCTTCGGCGCCGATGGACAGCCCGACGCCGTGCAGCGACAGCGGATATTGCTCGCGGATCAAACCGAGAAAGTGATGAAACGGCCCGCCGTCCACCATGTAGTTTTCGGCGTGGACTTCGAAGAAACCGAGGTCCGGTTGGGCGCCGAGCACTTCGCGAAAGTGCCCGGTCTTGAGCCCCAGCCCGGCACGGGGCGGGAGCCCGGGGAGGGCTGCCTGAGTGCGGGGTGGGACAGGTTCGTCGAGGCTGAACATGATCGTCACTCAGGCAGACCGTGGATCAGGACTTGGCTTTGAACGCTTGCATCTGACCGAAACCGGTCGGCGAGGTCTTGCTCTCGGTGGTGGCGCAAGTGCCTTTCGGTACGAGTTTCCAGGCGTTCGGCTGGTAGTCCATTTTCGCGGTACCGGCACACGTGGTGCCTGCGCCCGCGGCGCAATCGTTGTGACCTTTCATGGCCACGCCGAAGCATTTTTCCATGTCGGCATCAGCGGCGTGGACGGTCGATACGGCAGCCATGCTCAGGGCAGAGCCAAGGGCCAGAACCAGGGCGGTGGCGGACAGGGTGCGGGTAGTAGCAGTCATGATGTTTCTCCAGGTTTGAACTTGGGTTTTGCAAGCGAAGTGCGCTTGCTTACCCCTCTAGAGATCGCTCATGGCGATGCGTTACAGCTCCCCCGATTTTTTTGTAGATACTGCAAAACCCTGTAGGAGTGAGCCAGCTCGCGATCGCGCTAGTTCAGTCAGCAGATGTGTTGGATATGCCGCCGTCATCGCGAGCAGGCTCACTCCTACAGGGTTAGTGTTCTGCCCATCCAGACTGTCATACGTGTTCTATAGTCATTTCAACGGCCACTCCAACAGGCCGATTTACCAGGACGGTATCTCATGACAAAGGATCGCTCAGTCTCCGCTGTGCTGTCGCGCAAGGCTTCATCGTTTGCTCTGGCCTGCACGCTGCCGCTGTTGTTTTCCACGGCTGACGCCCAGCCGCAACCCGACCCGCTGGACACGCTCAAGCGCATCAACAGCAACTACAACACCCTCAAGGACAACTGCCAGGAACCCGACACCAGTGCCGCGCGCGGGCTGTATTACTGCAGCGGCGTGACCTTGCGCATGGTCAATGACGGACCGTTCAATCCGTGGGATTACAGCCCCTATGCGATCAAGATCGGCGCGACCTCCTACTCGTGGATTCGCAAGGATCTGAGCACGCGGATTCTCATCCACCCGGCCGGTTTCATCCTGCGCACGCCCACCGATGCGGCGGCGCTGAAGTTGCCGGTCAAGGAGCAGGGCTTTACCTGCATCTACGCCTTCGATGGCGGCACGGGGCCTGAGCGCAAATGGTACGGCTGCGGTTTCTTCGACAGCCGCGAACCGCCGCGCGCGGCGCAAGGGACGATGAACAACCGCAATGCCGCGCTGGCCTACGGCACCTGTGCCGAGGCCGGGGTGACCACCGCCGAGCAATGGACGCAGAAATACACCGGGCTGATGAAGGGGCCGATCCAGTACGGCCAGTGCTCGTGGAACGCGGAAAAGCCCAGTGACTGGCAGGCGATGATCCGGGTCCATGAGTCGCGCCCGAACACCACCAACAAGGACCCCTTTGCCTTCAGTGGCCAGGTCAACGAATTCATGTTGAAGAATGCCACCGCGACCAACGACGGCAGCGAAAACATGAAGTACATCGACGCCTTCATTTACAACGTCAACAGCACGCAGAACTTCGCCACCCGTGGTGATCAGGCGCCGCCGAAACCGGAGAACGGCCTGAACAGCGCGCGCAACTTCCAGAAGAAACTCAAGGCCCAGGGCTACAGCGTGCCGATCCTGCGCCTGGACTTCACCAAGCCTGCGGAACAGCGTTTCAGCTATGTCGCCGCCGATCAGGCAATCGACGACATGGTGGTGGGGGGAGGCGCCCCGACACAGAAGTACATCGCGGATGCTGTGTGGATCGAGCGTTACGACCCGGGCACCAAAAGAAACGAATGGTCGCTGAAGGTCACGCCGACGGCGCAGGGCAAGGCGGCTCAGGCCACTGACCAAGAGGCCGTGTACAAGGAACTGTTCGCCCTGCGTGGGGCCGACAACCAGTGGCATGACAACGAGAAAGCCGCGGGCAGCATGCGCCAGCAACTGAGTTGTCTGGTGCAGAACTATCCGGCCAAGACCGAATGGAATCTGGAGCCGTTCCGCCCCGTGGTCAGCCCCCAGGAGGCGGCGAAGGCCGGTTGCAACCCGGTGCCGGTCCAGGCGCCGCAATACATCGCTTCTGCCGACTGGATCAAACGCTACGATCCCGGCACTCGCAAGGATGAATGGACCCTGAGCGTGGTGCCCACCGCAGCAGGGCGCGCCTTGCCCAATGAGCAGATCGGCGTTCTGTACGACCAGTTGTTCGCCCTCAAGGGCTCGGACAGCAACTGGCGTGACAACGAAAGATCCGTCGGCAGCATGCGTCAGCAATTGAGCTGCGTGCTGGTCAATTACCGCAACAAGACGCCATGGAATCTGGAGCCATTCAGGCCGGCGTTGTCGGACAGCGAGACTCGCGCCGCGGGTTGCAACCCGGTCCCGCGTTGAGTGTGTGTTGGCAAATCAAGGAGATGCAAGCCATGAAAAAACGTTTGGTCAGGACTGTTCCACTGCTGATCTTGCCGCTGCTGTTGCACACGACTGCGGCCAATGCCGAGTCATGTGCGGAGACGCTGAAAAAGGTTGAAACGTTGTACAACAAAACCGTCGACAGTTGCGGGCAGGATCCCGCGTCGGACTGTTCGGGACTGCTGGTGCGGGGTACGCACCGGGCCGATCCGGCCAAGGGGCAGAAATGGGACGTGTGGAATCCCAGCCCGAAAGCCGTGGAGCTGGGCACGTTCGCCGCCTCGTATATGCGCGCCGATGGCATCAGCTATGAAGACCCGGGCATGAGCACGCAGAACGGCTACCTGATTACGCCGAGGGATCTTGTGAAAGATCCAGAAACACCGGTGCACGTCTATTGCGCGTTTCCCAATGATGCCTGGACCGATTTTCGCAATGACCGTGGCTGTGGCGACAACAAAAACCCCGCCCCGACCGAGGCGGTCTGCCAAGCCATGAAACCACCCATCGTGACGCCGAATGCCTGGGTCGCGCACTTCACCCAGTACAACAACAATCGCCAGCAGGACCAGTTGCAGTGTGGCTTCAACATGCGCAATCCGATGAGCAGCAAGGAGCGGGTCGATGCCTTTCGCAATTTCATGGGCGCGCGCAAAGTCATCAACAGCCGTGAATTCCAGACCCAGACGGAGCTGCGCCTGGGTAACCCGAAAACCGATGAGCTGCCGATTCTGGCGTTCTTCTACAGCGATCAGCGCGGCTTGAATGATGCGATGGCCAATCAAAAGGACTACAAGGCCAAGACCGGCAAGGACCGCAACATCATCAAGATCGACTTTCCGAGAACCCCGGTCGGCAAGGCCTCGTTCTCGTGCATCCAGACCTCGACGCCGGCAGAACCAAAATTCTGCGACAAGTACATCGAGTCCAGCACCTGGGTAGAGCGTCCCGATCCGAAACTGGGGCCGAAGACCTGGTCGCTCTCGGTAGTGCCGACCGCGTGTGGCCGCGCGATCAAGGATGACCAGACCGATCGGATGTTTGCCGAGCTGTACAACAAGCACAAGGACGATCCGCAATGGCGCCAGTACAGCGTCAATGGTGGCTCGTTGCGTCGACAGATGGTCTGTCATCTGGCGGCGGTCTACGATGGCAAGCCGGTGCGCAACAAGCCTGAGTGGAACCTTGAGCCGGCCCGGCCTTACGTCGATCAGGCCACCGCAGTCGCGCAGTACTGCAACCCTTATTAAGGGCTGTTGATTTTGTGGGAGCGGGCTTGCTCGCGAAAGCGGTGCATCAGTCAGCACACATGCTGAATGTAAAATCGTCTTCGCGAGCAAGCCCGCTCCCACAGGGGATGTGCGTTGAATTCAAAATACAAAAAAACGGCCCGAGGGCCGTTTTTTTGTTGGGCGAATGCATCATCCGCCGAGGTACGCCTCGCGCACTTTCGGGTCGGTCAACAGCGCTTCACCGGTGCCTTGCATCACTACGCGGCCGTTCTCCAGAACGTAGGCGCGGTCAGCGATTTTCAGCGCCTGGTTGGCGTTCTGCTCGACCAGGAACACCGTCACACCGTCTTTGCGCAGCATTTCGATGATGTCGAAAATCTGCTGGATGATGATCGGTGCCAGACCCAGCGACGGCTCGTCGAGCAGCAGCAGCTTCGGCTTGCTCATCAACGCACGGCCGATGGCGAGCATTTGCTGTTCGCCGCCGGACATGGTGCCGCCGCGCTGGTTGAAGCGTTCTTTCAGGCGCGGGAACAGGCCAAGGACCTTGTCCATTTGCTCCTGATAGTCGCCCTTGTCGGTGAAGAAGCCGCCCATGGACAGGTTTTCTTCGACGGTCAGACGGGCGAACACCCGACGACCTTCCGGCACCACCGCGATGCTTTTGCGCATGATCTGCGACGAGTCCTGGCCGACCAGTTCCTCACCCATGTAGCGGATGCTGCCGCTGTGCGCCTGCGGTGAACCGCAGAGCGTCATCAGCAGCGTGGACTTGCCGGCACCGTTGGCGCCGATCAGGGTCACGATCTCGCCCTGACGGACTTCGACGTTGACACTGTGCAGGGCCTGGATCTTGCCGTAGAAGGTGGAAACGTTTTCGAACTGCAGCATTTACGCTTCCCCCAGGTAGGCTTTGATCACTTCAGGATTGTCGCGGATCTGTTCCGGCGTGCCGTCAGCCAGAGGCGTGCCCTGGTTGATCACGACGATGTGGTCGGAAATGCTCATGACCAGTTTCATGTCGTGTTCGATCAGCAGCACGGTCACGTTGTGCTCTTCACGCAGCACGCTGATCAGCGCCTTGAGGTCTTCGGTTTCCTTCGGGTTCAGGCCGGCCGCCGGTTCGTCGAGCATGAGGATCCGTGGACGGGTCATCATGCAGCGGGCGATTTCCAGACGCCGTTGCTGACCGTAGGCCAGGGTCCCGGCGGTACGGTTGGCGAACTCCTTGAGGTTGACCTTTTCCAGCCAGTACTCGGCATATTCCATCGCCTCGCGCTCGCTCTTGCGGAACGAAGGGGTCTTGAACAGGCCGGCCAGGAAGTTGGTGTTCAGGTGACGGTGCTGGGCGATCAGCAGGTTCTCGACCGCCGTCATGTCTTTGAACAACCGCACGTTCTGGAAGGTGCGCACCACGCCCTTGAGGGCGATCTTGTGGCCCGGCAGGCCCTGGATCGGCTCGCCGTCCAGCAGAATGCTGCCGCCCGATGGCTGGTAGAAACCGGTCAGGCAGTTGAACACGGTGGTCTTGCCCGCGCCGTTCGGCCCGATCAGCGCCACCACTTGTTTTTCCTTGACGGTCAGGGCCACGCCATTGACCGCGAGCAAGCCGCCGAAGCGCATGCTCAGGTTTTCGACCTTAAGAATCTCGCGGCTCATTTGCGCAACTCCATGTGTGGGCGTTGCATTGGCAGCAGACCTTGTGGACGCCAGATCATCATCAACACCATCAGCGCACCGAACATCAACATCCGGTATTCGCTGAACTCACGCATCATTTCCGGCAACAGGATCATCACCACGGCCGCGAGAATCACGCCCAGTTGCGAGCCCATGCCACCCAGCACGACGATGGCGAGGATGATCGCCGACTCGATGAAGGTGAACGATTCCGGGGTCACCAGACCCTGACGGGCGGCGAAGAAGCTGCCGGCGAAACCGGCGAAGCTCGCACCCAGGGTGAATGCCGACAGCTTGATGATCGTCGGATTCAGGCCCAGTGCGCGGCAGGCGATTTCATCTTCACGCAGCGCTTCCCACGCACGGCCGATCGGCATGCGCAGCAGGCGGTTGATGATGAACAGCGCCGCCAGTGCCAGCAACAGCGCAACCAGGTAGAGGAAGATCACCTTGTTGATCGAGTTGTATTCGAGGCCGAAATACTCGTGGAAGGTTTGCATGCCTTCCGCCGCTTTACGTTCGAAGGTCAGGCCGAAGAACGTCGGTTTCTCGATGTTGCTGATGCCGTTCGGACCGCCGGTGATGTCGGTCAGGTTGCGCAGGAACAGACGGATGATCTCGCCGAAGCCCAGGGTCACGATCGCCAGGTAGTCACCGCGCAGACGCAACACCGGGAAGCCCAGCAGGAAGCCGAACGTCGCCGACATCAGGCCGGCAATCGGCAGGCAGATCCAGAAGCTCAGGCCGTAGTAGTGCGACAGCAGCGCATAACTGTAGGCGCCGACGGCGTAGAAGCCGACGTAACCCAGGTCGAGCAGACCGGCCAGACCGACCACAATGTTCAGGCCAAGGCCGAGCATCACGTAGATCAGGATCAGCGTTGCGATGTCCACCGCGCCACGGGAGCCGAAGAACGGCCAGACCAGTGCACCGAGGATCAGCGCGATGATGATGTAGCGTTGGGTGGTCGGCAGGGTCAGGAAGTTGCTGGCCTTGGCCGGGATCAGCGGCAGGCTCGGCGAGGATTTCCACGCCTTGCTGATCTGCTGGTTGAACAGCACGCGCAGGAACATCAGCACCGAGCACACGGCGATGGTCGCCAGAATGGCCGGGCTGGTGCCGTGCACTTCGAGGTTGATGCCGACGATGGTCAGTTTCAGACCCAGTACCGGATACGCAACCGCCCAAACCAAGAGCGCACTGAAGAGTGCTTGCTTAAGATTTTTAGTCATACTTTCTCAACCTCCGGACGGCCCAGAATGCCGGTCGGACGGAACAACAGCACCAGAACCAACAAGCCAAAAGCCACGACGTCCTTGTACTGGTCGCCGAAGATATCGGCACCAAAGGCTTCCGCCACCCCAAGCACCAGCCCGCCGAGCATGGCGCCGGGGATGCTGCCGATCCCGCCCAATACTGCGGCGGTGAAGGCCTTGAGGCCGACGAGGAAACCGGCGTTCGGGTTGATCACGCCGTACTGCATGCTCAGCAGCACAGCCGCAACGGCCGCCAGCGCAGCACCAATGACGAAGGTCAGGGCGATGATGTTGTTGGTGTTGATGCCCAGCAGGTTGGCCATCTTGATGTCTTCGGCGCAGGCGCGGCAGGCGCGGCCCAGGCGAGAGCGAGAGATGAACAGCGTGAGGCCGAGCATGGCGACCAGGGTCACCACGAACACCACGATTTGCATGTAGGAAATCAGCACTTCATGTGCACCACCTGGCCCGATGGAGATGTTGCCGGGGATCAGGTTGGGGATGGATTTATCCTTGGAGTCTTGCGCCAGCAGAACCGTGTTCTGCAGGAAGATCGACATGCCGATGGCGGAAATCAGCGGGATCAGACGGTTGCTGCCGCGCAGGGGGCGGTAGGCGATCCGTTCGATGCTGTAACCGTAGGAACTGGTGACAACGATGCTCGCGATAAACGCCGCGGTCATCAACAGCGGGACGTTGTCGATTCCCATCATGGCCAGCCCGGCGATGGCGATGAACGCCACGTAGGAGCCAATCATGTACACCTCGCCGTGGGCGAAGTTGATCATTCCAATGATGCCGTAAACCATCGTATAGCCGATGGCGATCAGGGCATACGTGCTGCCAATGGTCAGGCCATTAACCAGCTGTTGGAAGAAGTGATAGATGTCAGGCATTACAACGCTCCTAAAAACCTGATACGCATTTCACTGGTGGAGTCATTTTCCCGCCCGGCCCCGTGGATCTATATCCACTTCGAATCCGGGTTTTGCCAGCGAACCGCTGATGACGGTTTTGAGATTTTCAGGTGGGGAGACTGGCGGATCACGCCAGCGCGGCCCATACATTCGTAAAACAAAGCCCACGGCACGCCGTGGGCTTTATTGGCAGTCAGTCAGGGCGCGCCTTACTGAGGCGAAACTTCAGTTTTCGGTTTGCCGAAGTGCCACTCGTAAACCACAAATTTGAAGTCCTTCAGGTCGCCCTTGGCGTCGAAGCTCAGGTCGCCGGTAGGGGTCTTGAAGGAGCCTGCGTGAATGGCTGCGGCCACTTTTGCCGGGTCTTCGGATTTGGCTGCGGTGATACCGCCGGCAATCACTTCAACCGCCGAGTAGGAAGGGAACACGAACGGGCCGCTCGGATCTTCTTTCTTCGCCTTGAATGCATCAGCCAGGGCAACGTTGGCCGGATCCTGGTCGAAGGATTTCGGCAGGGTCACCAGCAGGCCTTCGGAGGACTCTTTGGCGATCTGCGAAATGGAGTCGTTACCCACGCCTTCCGGACCCATGAACTTGGCTTTCAGACCTTTTTCCTGGGCTTGACGCAGGATCAGACCCAGCTCCGGGTGGTAGCCGCCGTAGTAGACGAAGTCGACGTTGGCTTGCTTGAGCTTGGAGATGATCGAGGAGAAGTCCTTGTCGCCAGCGTTGATGCCTTCGAACACCGCCACTTTGACGTTCTTGCTTTCGAGGGTTTTCTTCACCGCGGTAGCGATGCCTTCACCGTATTGCTGCTTGTCGTGCAGTACGGCAACGATTTTCGGCTTCACGTGGTCGGCGATGTAGTTACCGGCGGCAGGGCCCTGGGCGCTGTCCAGACCGATGGTGCGGAAGACCATTTTGTAACCACGGGCGGTGATGTCCGGGCTGGTCGCAGCCGGGGTGATCATCACGACGCCTTCGTCTTCGTAAATGTCCGAAGCAGGCTGAGTGGAGCTGGAGCACAGGTGACCGACCACGAACTTGACGCCGTCGTTGACGACCTTGTTCGCGACCGCTACGGCTTGTTTCGGATCGCACGCGTCATCGTATTCAACGGCTTCGAGCTTCTTGCCGTCGACGCCGCCCTTGGCGTTGATCTGCTCGATGGCCATTTTCGCGCCACTGAACTGCATGTCGCCGTATTGGGCTACCGGGCCGGTTTTAGGGCCGGCGATACCGATCTTGATGGTGTCAGCTGCGAACGAATGGCTGGCAACCCCGGCCAGAACCATAGCGGCAAACAGTTTGGAAATCTGCTTAGTAGCCTTAGTCATAGTGCTCCACTCTTACTGTTGTAATTTTTTTTGAGTTCTGGCGCCGTAGCAGCAGAACCGGGTCAGATATCTTTGCGATACCCTCCGGAAATGCCCCCGGCAACTGTACCGGTACAGTGTAGAGCGCCGGTTGTTGGCCTGGGAAGCTGGCGCCAGGGGGCAAAACTTGTGGGTGTCGCATTTTTGAATGAAAAATACAGAATTGCGGCGGGGCTTTCGAGGGGCTTATGCCCCAAACACAGCATTCCTTGGCGTTCCTGCTCTTTTCGTTCGGTGAAGCGTTTTGCAACCGGGTTTTTCTGCCGGACCACCGACGTTATCATTCGCGTCGATTTCTTTTCCGGACAGTCCCATGAATCAAGAACCTAGCACCCTCTATGCCAAGCTGCTTGGTGAAACCGCATCTATTACCTGGAAAGAGCTGGAGCCGTTCTTTGCCAAGGGTGCCCTATTGTGGGTCGATCCAGCCCTGGATTTGATCGCCGCCGCTGAGGCCGTGGCATCGGATGATGGCGAGAAAGTCGCCGCCTGGCTGGCCGAAGACAAGGTCGCCAAGCTGTCTGAAACGCGGGCGCTGGATCTTTTCGAGCGCGATCCCGAGCTGTGGGCGGTGGTGGTGAGTCCGTGGATTCTGATCCAGGAAAGGGCGCCCGCCTGAGTGGTTGCACTTAGATGGTGCGAGCGTCGTGCGAAGGAAAGTGTGTAGCCGAGTAGCGTGATGGCACGTTGCCGTAGAGAAATGCCACATGCGTGGGTGGCATCACGGTGACGTAAACGTAACGGGAACAGTTTAGTAAGCAGCCTAACGGCTGCTTAATTGTTTCTGGATATGATCGTTCCCACGCTCCGCGTGGGAATGCATCAATGGACGCTCTGCGTCCGCATTGGGACGCAGAGCGTCCCGGGCGGCGTTCCCACGCAGAGCGTGGGAACGATCGTGGGAGCGGGCTTGCTCGCGAAGGGGGCGACTCGGTTCGTGATCAGACCGTGAACGTCTTGCCCGTATGGTTATTCAGCGAAATAACCTTGGTCTTGCCAATCCGGTGACGATAAATCTCGCGCAGATATTTGATCGACTTTTTCACGCAATCACGCGACAAACGAATGTCATTGATCGAGACGAACTTGTCTTTGTCATTGATCAGCTCGCGGTACTTTTTCTCGTACATCGGCTTGATCGCGTACCAGTTGGTGTCGAGGATCTTCGCCGGGTTCTCGAACTCGTTGAGCAGATCGTCGATACGGTCTTCGTCGAATTCTTCATTGATGATGAAGTCGAGGATCGAGTTGTCCAGGGTCTCGTCGAAACGGTACGGGGTCTTCGCAAAGCAGCGCTTGATGAACGCCACGATCAACGTCAGGAAGTCGTCCGACAGGCACGGGCTCTTGGCGATCAGGGTGGTCAGCGACAGGTTGGCCGACGCACCGATCACCAGCGCGTAGCGCTTGAGCGTGGTGTTGGGGAACAGGCTGTTGAGGTGGGTCTTCAACCGGTTCAGGTCCATGTAGGACAGCTTGTAGTCTTTGGGCAGCGAGACGATCGAGACCACCGACGAGCAGTTCTTGAAGAAGTGCAGGTCGTGCAGGGCGGCGGCGTCGTAGCCGGAATTCTTGTACTGCTCCAGCGAGGCGCGATAACGCTTGGATTCGATCGGCAGCAGGCTGATGCCTTCGATCGCCTGGGTAACCTTGTTGAAGTGCGGCAAGTCGATCGAGCGGAAGAACAGGTCGTCGATGTTCAGGCGCTGCGGCTCTTTGTCGAACACCTTGAACTTGTCGCTGCTCGGCGGCGGGGTTTCCGGCACCACAGATTCGGCGTAGGCAATCGCCACCGGGCCGGCCAGGCTCATGAACAGGTCGTTGGCGTCCAGGCGAATGGTTTCGCCGATGTCGATGCCGGCGCGACGGAAGTAGTTCTGGTCGTAGTCGGTGGTCACCGCCTGCGCCGTCAGAATGTTGAAGATCTGCTGCGAGATGTACTGGTTGGCGTGCTTCTCCATCGCATTGACATCAATGTTCTGGATGTTGCCGTCATCGCTCTCTTCGGCGTAACGCATGATGTCGTTGGAGATCAGCATCATCGCGTTCCATGGGCGGATGCGGCCCATGACGCTGGCTTCGCTGCTGTCTTCATTGGCGAAGTTATAGGAGAAATCCCATTCTTCCGAGAGGTATTTGCACAGCAGGCGACCAGCGTTGATGTGCAGCGCCTCGGACATTTCGCTGCGGTGGTCGGAAATGTTCGGCAGCACGCAGATACCGCTGGTGAAGATCGGCTCCAACACGAACGAATGCCCGCTCTTGCCGTCATGCTCGTCCATCGGCTTGGTGTCGAACGTTTTGTTCATGTACGAGTGCTGCTGGGCCAGGCCGAATTCCGAGGCCATGCCCGAACCGGTACCGCCGCCGGCACTGAAGATCGAGAAGTACAGGCGCGACTGGTTGGCCTTGATGCCGCAGCTGTCGATCAGGTACGAGTGGATCATTTTCCAGTCGGGGCTGGAGAAGCGCTGGGTGTCCTTGTTGAGGATGATCTTGGCCAGGTACTGGCCGAGGATCGGCGCGTTACCGGCGCCACCGGCGTGGACTTCGGACAAGTCCATGATCTTCATTTTGCTGTAGTCGCGCAGGAACCCGCTTTTCTCGCCCTTGCGCGAGAAACGGATGCGCCCGGCGATGTCCTTGTCGAGGTCGCCGAGCATTACCAGCGGTTCGACCAGAAACACCGGTTTGCTCGATTTGTTCGGGCCGATCCGCAGGTTGTTCTTGATCCACTGCGCCGGGCTGTAGCCCTTGTCGGCCAGTCGCCGATCCGCTGCGCGGTCTTCATTGTTGAATTCGTTGAGGTAGAACTTGCGTGCGTTGTACACCAGTTCCGCGACGTCGAGGGCGATGTTGGAGCCGCAGCGACCGAGGCCGATCAGGCACACCGACGGGAATTCCTGGTCGTTGTGCTGCTCGTTGTCGCCTTCCAGGTGCGGCGGGCGCGGGAATACGAGGTCACGCAGGCCATCGAGGTTGTCGAGGATGCGGTCGGTGTTGGTTTCGGTGTAATAGAGATATTGGTGAGTGCCCAGCGGGCGCGAAGGAGGCAATGGCTTCATCGGTGCCGGGCTGTTCGCCGCAGGACTCAGAGTCAGGTCGGATACCGCAGTGGCGGGATTGTTTTTAGAAGTCATTGTGCGCCATATACCTGGACAGGGTTGGCTCGGCGACCGTTGTCATCGAGCCTCACGGAAAGAGGATCTCGCGTCTTTGACTGCGCGTATTTGGCCCGGGCGTCAGGGGCTTGGCCTGATCGTCGCGCGGGGGAATCCTTTCCTGATCGTTCATGAATCGGCCATTATTCGGTGATCTTTAATCGAAAAGAGGCAAAATGATGTCAACGCTACCTCCGTTGGGCTTTGCCGGAATTGGCCTGATGGGCCTGCCGATGTGCCACCGTCTGCTGGCGGCGGGTTACCCGCTGACCGTGTGGAATCGCAACCCGGCCAAGTGCGCGTCATTGGTCGAAGCCGGCGCCCGGCAGGTAGCGACCCCGGCTGAACTGTGCGAACACGCGGACGTGGTGATGCTCTGTCTGGCCGACACGGCGGTGGTGCGCGAGGTGGTGTTTGGTGTCGGCGGCGTCGCTGAAGGGGCGAAAAAAGGCCAGTTGCTGGTGGACTTTTCCAGCCTCGAACCGACCGCCACTCGCGAGATGGCGGCCGAGTTGGCAGACAGGTCTGGCATGGCCTGGCTCGATTCACCGGTGTCCGGCGGGGTGGTCGGCGCCGAGGCGGGCAGCCTGGCAATCATGGTTGGCGGTGCAGCGGCGGATCTGCAGCGAGTACGCGCGGTGCTGCTCAACCTCGGTCAGCGCGTCACCCACATGGGCGGCATCGGCGCCGGGCAAGTGACCAAGGCCTGCAACCAGATGATCGTCGCTTGCAATGCGCTGGTGATTGCTGAAGCGGTGGCGCTGGCCGAGCAGGCCGGGGTCGATGCCAGCCTGATCGCCGAAGCGCTGGCCGGTGGTTTTGCCGATTCGAGACCGTTGCAGATCCTCGCCCCGCAAATGGCCGAGAGCCGTTTCGAGCCGGTGAAATGGCACGTGCGTACGTTGCTCAAGGACCTCGATACTGCGGTGAAGTTTTCGCGTGAACAGGGTTCGGCGACGCCGATCAGCGGATTGGCCGCACAACTGATGCGCCTGCATGGGGCGCAGGGCTTTTTGCAGAAGGATCCAGCGACACTGGTACAAATGTACCGCGCGCCAGACTCAGCGGATTGACCGCGTGGGAGTGTTTGCGCTGGTTGATCTCTTCCAGCACCGGGCGTAACTCATCCAGCGGCACTGGACGGCTGAGCAGGTAACCCTGAATGAAGTCGCAACCTGAACGCTCAAGAAACTCGTACTGCTCCAGGCTTTCCACGCCTTCGGTCACCACTTGCAAATGCAGGGTGTGGGCCATGACGATGATTGCCTGGACGATCTCCATGTCGGCGGTTGCCGTGGGGATGTCGACGATGAACGAACGGTCGATCTTCAGCGTGTTGAGCGGCAGGCGCTTGAGGTAGGCCAGTGACGAATAGCCGGTGCCGAAGTCGTCGATCGACAGCGACACGCCGAGGGCGCGGATCTGCCGCAACAGCACCAGGGTGTTGGCGATGTTGCCCATCAACGCGTTTTCGGTGACTTCCAGTTCCAGCCGCTCGGGTGCGACCCCGGCGCTGCGCAGCGCACTTTCGATTTCATCGGCCAGCTCTTCCCGGGCGAGGTTGAGCGGCGAGCAGTTCCAGGCGATTTTCAGTTCGTCGCAGCCATGGCGCGTCAGTTCGCCAAGGTCCGTGCAGGCTCTGCGCAACACCCAGTTGTCCAGTTCGGCGATCAGGCCGTTGGTTTCGGCAATTGCAATGAAACGGTCCGGAGCCAGCAGGCCATGCACCGGGTGCTGCCAGCGGATCAACGCTTCGAGTTTGGTGACCCGGCCGGTTTTCAGTTCGAAGATCGGTTGGTAATACAGCGTCAGCCCGTTTTCCTCACGCAGGGCCTGGCGCAATTCTTCTTCCAGTTGCAGCTCCAGGCTGGCGCGGGTTCTCAGGTTCGAACTGAAAAAATGCAGGCCGTTACGCCCGGCTCCCTTGGACTGATACAGCGCCAGATCCGCGTGCTTGAGCAGCTCGTCGCAAGTGCTGCCGTCGTCGGGGAACAGGCTGATGCCGATGCTGGTGGTCATCACCATACGGCGCCCCGCCAGTTCGATGGGCTCCTTCATTTTCAGCATGATCCGTTGCGCCATGCTGCGCGCCTCTTCACGGTCATGCAGGCCGATCAGGATGCAGAACTCGTCGCCACCGAAGCGTGCAACCACGTCTTCGTGGCTGCGCACCGAGCCTTTGATGTGATTGGCGATGACTTTGAGCAAGGCGTCACCGGCGTCATGGCCGAGGCTGTCGTTGATCCGCTTGAAGTGGTCGATGTCGAGAAACATCACCGCGAGCATGCCGCCCTCGCTGGTTTTCTGGCTGAGTTTCTCGGCGAAGATCTGGTTGAAACCGCGACGGTTGATCAGGTTGGTCAGGGCGTCATAGTTGGCCACATGTTGCAGCGACATACGCGCCTGATCGAGCTGGCTGAGCAGGGCGTTGACCCGGCGCAGGTCGTGTTCCTTGCTTTGCAGCTTCTTGTCGGCCAGCGCCGCGCTGATCGCGCTGCCGAGAATCAGCAGAATGATCAGCGCGATTGTCAGGCCCAGTTGCAGGTGATTGGTTTCGGTACTCAGGGTCGGCGCTGCGCCTTCGGGCAACACCAGATCCAACGCGGCCATCCCGGTGAAATGCATGCTGATGATGCCGGCGCCGAGGATCATCGCGGCGGTGTATTTGAGCAAATGAAGGAAACGCCCGTTGCCTTCACGCAAACAACCGGCGACCCACAGCGCGGCGAAGCTGGCGCCGATGGCAATCACGATCGACAGGCAGAACAGCAGCGGCTGGTAGTAAGCGGTGGCCACCGAGTGCATCGCCGCCATGCCGACGTAATGCATGCCAGCGATGCCCAGTCCGATGACGATGGCGGTTTTCAGGTAGTGCACCAGGCTGGGCTGCGGATGACTCAAGGTGTGCATCGCCAGCCACGAGGCGAGCAGGGCGATCAGCAGGGAAAACAGAGTGATCGCCAGGTCGTAATGGATTTCTATCGGTGTCTGGAACGCCAGCATGGCGATGAAGTGCATGGCCCAGATGCCGCCGGCCAGGCAGGTGGCGCCGATCCAGCGCCAGACCCGTCGCGAGCCCGGATCTTCGGCATGGCCGACCCGTTCGGCCATGTCGAGGGTGGCAAAACTCGCGGCGCAGGCGACCAGATAGGCCACCAGCACCAGCAAGGGGTTATGTGTGCAATCGAGAATGACCTGCCCGCTCTCCGGCAGCTCGGTAACAAACTGCAAACCAAGCCACTCCATAGCATGCCCCGTCTCTGAAGTCGTCCCTACTGCGTCTTCAACGCAGGCGAATGAGAGGAGTATAGAGGCGGTTTTTATAGTGCAAGCGATAGTGGCACATTGCATTCAACGATTTCGGCATGAGCCTCATAGCGATTGGCGCTAAGCGTCACGCGCTCTGGTCGTAGGGGATCTCAGCCCAGTCCGGTTGCAGGGGCGGCAGGCCGAAGCGGGCACGCGCCTTGTCGCAATCGACATTCTGCTCGCCGTTTTCCCAGGATGACTCGAATTCACGGCAGGGGCTGGAGCGTTGTTCGTAAATCGAGCATTGCACCTGGCTGCCCACTTCGCCGACCAAAGCCGTGCAACGTGGCGATTTGCAGTCGGTGCCGTTCATCGCCACCCGGCTGGGGCTGATCTGGGTGACCAGTTCATCGGGCACCGTACCGCCGGAGGAAGCGCATTCACCCCAGAAAAAAGACACACGAAAATGGGAACAACAGGCACCGCAATTCAGACACGGACTGACTTCGGACATGGGGGAGGGCATCAAAGGGATTGATCGGCGAATCCGGACGGATCCGGCGGCTATTCTAGGCTTCGCCGTGAACTTGGGAAGGGGGGCGCGAAAGTATTTTTTTGTAGCCGGGTTTTGCCGTGAAAGCCCCGGTTTATGGGGGATTGCTGAGTTATCAAGGGCTTACGTTTCGTTACAGTGCCATGGCCCGACATCAGGCTTGCGAATGATCACAGACAGCCCCGATCCGCCTGTCTAGATTGCAGGTTCCGGGCTCGGATGCGACGGCAGTGAAGCCCCATGACAATAAAGAGACGGACCCATGCAGAACTCGACCCAAGCGGCGAATGCCTGGCGCATTCTGTTCCTGTTGTTCCTTGCCAACCTGTTCAATTTCTTCGACCGCACCATTCCGGCGATCATCATCGAGCCGATCCGCATGGAATGGCACCTCAGCGACTTCCAGCTGGGGATCGTCGGCACTGCATTCACTCTGGTGTATGCGATTGCCGGCCTGCCATTAGGCCGGATGGCCGATACCGGTTCGCGCAGCAAACTGATGGGCTGGGGTCTGGCAACCTGGAGCGCGCTGACGGCAGTCAACGGTCTGGTCGGCAGTTTCTGGAGTTTCCTGCTGGTGCGCATGGGCATCGGCATTGGCGAGGCCAGTTACGCCCCGGCGGCCAACTCGTTGATCGGCGACCTGTTCCCGGCGCACCGCCGGGCACGGGCGATGGGCATTTTCATGCTCGGCTTGCCGTTGGGCCTGCTGCTGGCGTTTTTCACCATCGGCGCGATGGTCAAGGCGTTCGACAGCTGGCGTGCGCCGTTCTTTATTGCGGCGGTGCCGGGGCTGATTCTGGCGATATTCATGTTCTTCATTAAAGAGCCGAAGCGCGGTGCGGCGGAAACCGTGCAGGTCTCGCAGGAGCGAGTCGACAAGCCGATCCGCCGCGTTCTCGCGGTGCCGACCTTCCTCTGGCTGGTGATGGCGGGTTTGTGCTTCAACTTCGCCACCTATGCCTGCAACTCGTTTCTGGTGCCGATGCTGCAACGGTATTTCCTGATGCCGTTGCAGGAGGCCGCCGTGGCGACCGGGGTGATTGTCGGCGTTACCGGGTTGATTGGCCTGACCCTCGGCGGCTGGATCGCCGACAAGATTCATCAGCGGGTCGCCAATGGCCGGCTGTTGTTTGCCGGCTTCAGCCTGATCATCTCGACCGTGTGCACAGCGTGGGCGCTGCACGCAGGGCGGGTCGAGATCGGCGTGTTCGTCGCGGTGTTCAGCGTCGGCTGGCTGTTTGCCTACAACTTTTACACCTGCGTCTATACGGCGATTCAGGACGTGGTCGAACCGCGCCTGCGGGCTACGGCGATGGCACTGTTCTTTGCTGGACTGTATCTGCTCGGCGGCGGACTGGGGCCGGTGGTGGTGGGGGCGTTGTCGGATCACTTCGCCAAATCGGCGATGTTCTCGGCGGGGGCTGAGCAGATGACCGAGGCGTTCAAGGCGGTGGGGCTGCATGACGCGATGTACCTGATCCCGGTTGCGCTGTTCTTCACCATGGTGTTTCTGTTTCTGGCGGCGCGGTGTTTTGTGCGCGATGCGCAGCGGATGAGGGAGGGGTTGGTGGCGGTGAGTGAGCCTGATGTTGCTGTGGCGACTGCATAATTGCTATCGCGAGCGGGCTCACTCCTACAGGGGAGTGCATTCCAACTGTAGGAGTGAGCCTGCTCGCGATAGGGCCTTCAGCATCACCCGATAAACAGCAGACAAACAAAAAGGCCCGCATCACTGCGGGCCTTTTCATTTACAACGGTGGAGCAGGGGCCTTAGCCCGCCACCAACACCCGGATCGCTTCCAGACGCAGCGCCGCTTTATCGAGCATTGCCAGACCCTGTTCACGCTGCTTGCGCAACGCATCCAGTTCGCTGTCGCGTACGGTCGGGTTGACCGCTTGCAACGCGGTCAGGCGCGCCAGTTCTTCTTCGGTATCGGCAGCCAGACGA
This sequence comes from Pseudomonas sp. AD21, assembly GCF_002878485.1. Classification (NCBI taxonomy): domain Bacteria; kingdom Pseudomonadati; phylum Pseudomonadota; class Gammaproteobacteria; order Pseudomonadales; family Pseudomonadaceae; genus Pseudomonas; species Pseudomonas sp. AD21. The sequence goes on along the minus strand of NZ_NQYG01000069.1, from coordinate 4,093 downwards.
CGACGGGCCTCGGCCACGCGCTCGGCGTGACGCGGGGTGATCTTGTCTTCACCAGCGTTGATCCGTGGCGTCAGCTGATCGCGCTGGGCCTGGATGAACTTGTTGGCGCTGGCACGCGGTACGCTTTCCAGCTGATCGTTCAGCGTTTCAAACGAGACCCGTGGCGACAGGTCGTTGCCGTTGGCGTCGAGCAGGCAGCGCAGCGCGGCCGGCGGCAGGTAGCGGCCCAGTTGCAGCGAGCGCGGGGCAACCACTTCGCTGACGTAGAGCAGTTCCAGCAGCACGGTGCCCGGTTTCAGTGCCTTGTTCTTGATCAGCGCGACGGCGGTGTTGCCCATCGAGCCGGACAGCACCAGGTCCATGCCGCCCTGCACCATAGGGTGTTCCCAGGTGATGAACTGCATGTCTTCGCGCGACAGTGCCTGATTGCGATCGTACGTGATGGTCACGCCTTCGTCGTCGCCCAACGGGAAGCTGGCGTCGAGCATCTTCTCGCTCGGCTTGAGGATCAGGGCGTTTTCCGAGTGGTCTTCGCTGTCGATGCCGAACGCGTCGAACAGGGTTTCCATGTAGATCGGCAGGGCGAACTGATCGTCCTGCTCGAGGATCGCCTCGACCAGCGCGTCACCTTCGCCAGCGCCCCCGGAGTTGAGTTCCAGCAGGCGGTCGCGACCGGTGTGCAGCTCTTGTTCCAGACGCTCGCGCTCGGTGCGCGCTTCGTCGATCAGCGCTTGCCACTCGCCGTCGTCAGCTTCTTCGAGCAGCGGCAGCAGGCGCGGGCCGAACTGATGCTGCAAGGCGTTGCCGGTCGGGCAGGTGTTGAGGAACGCGTTCAGCGCTTCGTTGTACCACTGGAACAGACGCTCTTGCGGGCTGGTTTCCAGGTACGGCACGTGCAGCTCGATGATGTGCTTCTGGCCGATCCGGTCGAGACGGCCGATACGCTGCTCGAGCAGGTCCGGGTGCGACGGTAGATCGAACAGCACCAGGTGGTGAGCGAACTGGAAGTTGCGACCTTCACTGCCGATTTCCGAGCAGATCAGCACCTGCGCGCCGAACTCTTCGTCGGCGAAGTAGGCGGCGGCGCGGTCACGCTCGAGGATGTTCATGCCTTCATGGAACACCGTGGCCGGGATGCCGGAGCGCACGCGCAGGGCGTCTTCCAGATCCATCGCGGTTTCGGCGTGGGCGCAGATCACCAGCACTTTGGTGCGCTTGAGCATTTTCAGCTGATCGATCAGCCACTCGACACGCGGGTCGAATTTCCACCAGCGCTCTTCTTCACTGGCGTCCGGCTGGGCCTGGAAGCTGACTTCCGGGTACAGCTCGGCGTGATCGCCCAGCGGTAGTTCGAGGTATTCGTCGGGGCACGGCAGCGGGTATGGGTGCAGTTTGCGTTCAGGGAAACCCTGCACGGCGGCGCGGGTGTTACGGAACAGCACGCGGCCGGTGCCGTGGCGGTCGAGCAGCTCACGCACCAGACGGGCGCTGGCTTCGGTGTCGCCATCGTTGACCGCGGTCAGCAGCGCTTCGCCTTCGTTGCCGAGGAAGCCGTGAATGGTTTTGTGCGCTTGGGGCGACAGGCGCCCCTTGTCGAGCAGTTCCTGAACGGCCTCGGCCACCGGGCGATAGTTGTCGCTCTCGGCGCGGAACGCGGCCAGGTCATGGAAACGGTTTGGATCGAGCAGGCGCAGACGGGCGAAGTGGCTGTCCTGGCCGAGTTGTTCCGGGGTGGCGGTGAGCAGCAGCACGCCAGGAATGACTTCGGCGAGTTGCTCGACCAGCGAATATTCCGCGCTGGCCTTTTCTTCGTGCCAGACCAGGTGGTGGGCTTCGTCGACGACCAACAGATCCCAACCGGCGGCGAACAGAGCGTCCTGCGCCTTCTCGTCGTCGACCAGCCATTCCAGCGCCACCAGCGCCAGTTGGGTGTCTTCGAACGGGTTGGCGGCATCGCTTTCGATGAAGCGTTCTTCGTCGAACAGCGCAACCTGCAGGTTGAAGCGGCGGCGCATTTCCACCAGCCACTGATGCTGCAGGTTTTCCGGCACCAGGATCAGCACGCGGTTGGCGCGGCCCGAGAGCAACTGGCGATGGATCACCAGGCCGGCTTCGATGGTTTTACCCAGACCCACTTCGTCGGCCAGCAGAACCCGCGGCGCGATGCGGTCGGCGACTTCACGGGCAATGTGCAACTGGTGCGCGATCGGTTGCGCACGCACGCCGCCCAGGCCCCAGAGCGAGGACTGCAACTGGCGGCTGGTGTGTTCCAGGGTGTTGTAGCGCAGGGAGAACCACGCCAGTGGGTCGATCTGCCCGGCGAACAGACGGTCGCTGGCCAGACGGAACTGAATGAAGTTCGACAGTTGGGTTTCCGGCAGGGTAACCGCTTCGTTCTGCCCGTTGAGGCCGTGATAGACCATCAGCCCGTCGACGTCGTCGACTTCGCGCACGGTCATCTTCCAGCCTTCGAAGTGAGTAATGGTGTCACCCGGCGAGAACCGCACGCGGGTGAGCGGCGCATTCCGTAGCGCGTACTGGCGGGTTTCGCCAGTGGCCGGGTAAAGCACGGTCAACAAGCGGCCGTCCTGTGCCAGAACGGTGCCTAAACCAAGCTCTGCTTCGCTGTCACTGATCCAGCGTTGCCCCGGTTGATACTGCTGCGCCATGCTGCCTGACTCCCACCTTGAAAAAGCGGGCTATCTTAACGGAATGAGGCCCCGAGGCCAAAGGATTAGGAGCAGTTGGAAGCTTTTAGCTACGCGCCGCAAGCTGAGGCAAGAGGCGGTCATGCGTTGGTTTTATGAGGGAGAGGGGCACCTGTGAGTGCCAACCCGGTCACAAGTTTGCGACCAGCGGCTCAAGCCAGCTTCGCCCAAGCCGATAGCCTGCTGACAGGAGACCCTTTATATGCTGCCACCGATGCTCCCCCTGAGCGCTGTGCCGATCACTTCCCAGCAGGACCCGATTCGCCAGCGGCCGGACATTCCTCCGGTGGTGCCGGTGCAGGAAAGCTCCAACGAAAGCACGATCGATCTGCAAAAGCGCGATCCGGAAGAGGATCGACTGCAGGCGCGCGAAGAACAGCGCCGCCAGCAGGAACGCGACCGCCGTCGCCGCGAGGCCGACGAAGACCCGGAAGAACACCTCGCCGTGCCTGGCACCGAGCTCAATGCCGACAACACCGTGCCGGTGGTGCCGCTGATGGAAGATCAGCCACGTCAGGGCTTGTGGGTCGATATCGAGATCTGAATCAGTTCATTTACATGATTTGTTGTAGAGCTGTGGCTGGTCAGCGCTGGCGTCAGGCGGCATGATTGGCGCAGTCCTGCCGGCGATGCGGCAGTTGTGATTTCTTCAAGCGATGCGCCGAACGCCATGAGCCAAGACGACAAACTGATCGACCTCAGCACCGAACGCGCCAAGCGGGTGCATGACCTCAACGAGAAACGCCTGAACGAAGTGCGCAAAGCCTTCGAGCAGGCGATGCCATTGGGAAAAAACCAGAAAAAGCCGAAAAAGAAACCGAAAAAGCGTTGATCTCCCTCCGCATCCTTTGATGCAGATCAGTTATTTTCCCGCCTTTACCTTTTGTGTTGACCGGACTTGATCCTGGTCAATTTCTGCGCCTGCGTGATTGGTTAACTTAGTTCCATCGCAGCAAAGCAGGGGCCAGGAGGCCACAGTCATGTTTTTCGATAACGTGGTGTTTGCCGGGGTTCTGACCGTAGGACTCATGGTTCTGTTTTTTGCAGGGTTTGGATTTTTTATCTGGAAAGATGCGAATAAGCGCAAGAAGTAGGTCTTTCTGGGTTTGATGAGCACGCAAGGCATTTTGGGCAACTTCGGTTGCCCTTTTTTTTGTGTGCTTGGCGGCCTTTGGGCCGACCATGTTGTGGGTTGTTTGGTGTGGATATCCGTAGCTTTGGGTGTTGCGGCTGGCGGTTTCGCCCTTACGGCGAGTCCCTTTTGACAAGCGCCTCAAAAGGAACCAAAAAGTCTTGCCCCAACGTTCGGCCCGCTCGCTAAGGCTCGGGGTTCCTTCGCTCCGGGATCCATCCGGGCGCATCGCCTCCGGTTTGCTTCGCTGCAC